>CAYUOY010000246.1:0-4299 GCA_964446495.1 uncultured Woeseiaceae bacterium
GCACAGACCGCCTCGGAGCTGGTCATTCGACGCTCCAAACCGATCAAACTTACCGCGAGCGGCAAAATACTTAAAGAATATGTGCTGCGCACGCTGGCCGATACGCAGCGGGTACTCTCCGATATTCAGATGTCATCCAGTAACAGCGTTCTGCAGTTGAATGTCGGCATGATCGATTCGTTCGGTGAGGTTGCCAGCCGCCAGATAATGGAACGAATCAAACCATTTGCGTCGAAACTGTCCATTCGTACTGGCGTTTCCGGGTCGCTGACACAAGCCCTTCTTGATCATGAACTTGACATGCTGGTCACTAGCGAACCTTTGGAAGACCATCCTGAGCTTCATTGCTATCCGATTCTGCGCGATCCGTTCGTAATGATTGTCCCTGACGTTTATTGTCAGGATCGCGACGTGACGCCGCAATGGTTGGCTAAAAACGTTCCATTTGTGCACTACGCAAGGCAACACCGAATCGGCAACCTGATAGATCTGATCGCACGCCGGCTGGACATTGAACTGCTAACTCACTATGAACTCGATAGTACCCAGACTCTGTTGCGCTTCGTGCAGGCGGGTCACGGCTGGGCGATAGTAACGGGTCTTTGCCTGATCCGTCATCCGGAGTTGTTGCGAAAAACGAAAATCATGCCCCTGGCAGATGGTGCCAATGCCCGCTACCTCTCGCTGCTTTCTCACAGCGGAGAATTGGGTAACCTGCCGGAAAAGGTGGCCGGGATCTGTCAGGATATCTACGCAGCTGACCTGGTCCCAAAATTGATTCAGATCGCCCCTTGGTTCGACGCACAGGCGTATACAATCACCCAGCTTCCGGCCATTTAGCAGCCTGTTAAGAAACTCTGTTTTTCGACTGGCTGCGTACGGTACACGGATGTACCGTCATTTTCGATGGCTGCAAGCCATTGAAAATGTGAGCGATTCGAAAACGACGTTTTTCGAATCGCGGTGTTGAAAATACCATGGATGGTTTTTTCAACAGACTGCTAGGTGTTCGTACCCACGTCGATATGATTGCCGACGTTATGCACTTGCTCAAGTCCTCTCGCCCGGCCCGATTTCCCTTGAACTCCAAAGCTCGCACGTTGCCTTCCGGTCTATTGCGATTCCGTGTGCCAGATCGTGCGAGCTGCGGCGCCTGAAGCGGTGATTGAATTCGAAAAATATATGCATCATAATGCACGCATGAATAATGCCAAAGCCATCGACAAAGCCCTGGCGAATATTGACAGCGACTTTGTTACCGCCCTGGCAGAACCAGCGCGCATCAACATTTTGAAATTATTGGTTCTGCACGGGTCGTCAGATGTCAAAAGTCTGGCCGAAAAAATGCCGCAGGATCGCTCCGTAGTATCCCGTCACTTGTCGATGATGGAGAAAGCCGGCCTGCTCAGCGCCAGAAAGGAAGGACGCCACGTTGTATACAGCGTTGATGCCAAGCGTGCACTGCGACATTCCGAGCAGTTGGTTGAGTCGATTCGTCGCTGCATCGAGCTCGGATGCTGCTGAGTTTTTTTGGATAGTACATGTGCACTAGTGCACATATTTGCTCAATATAAGGATATCTGTATGCCTGACAAAGGCGAACTAATGGTAATAGCGTTGTTCTTCAGCCTGATCCTGTGGGAATACGTCAGTGGTCTCTACAGGAGAAACCAAAGACCCATCAGCGACTGGCTGGTCGACGGGATTAGCCTGATACAGCTGCCAATCGTAAAGCCGATAGTACTGCTCCTGGCCTTTTCAATCGGTTATCTGTTTATTCCCCAGGCCCAGAATTCACTGCAAAGCATGCCCTACTGGATGGGCTTTTTACTGGTGTTTCTTCCCGACGATTTCTCGCATTACTGGATTCATCGCCTGGCCCATAATCATCCGTTCCTGTGGGGATTTCATCGGACGCACCATACGCCGAACGTTTATCAAACCTCGATTGCTTTCCGGGAAAACTGGTTGTGGTTCTGGATCATGCCGGGATTCTGGTGGTCGGGACTAATGATCTATTTCGGCCTTCTGGAACAGGTTCTGCTATCCACCGCCATCATCGGCATACACAACGTTTGGTTACACAATGGTTCCACCTGGGATCGTCGCCTTTACAACAATCGATTCACTCGCGGCCCGATAAAAATTCTGGAATATTTCATCAACACTCCGAGTTTGCACCGAGGCCACCATGGCCTGGGAGAGAACGGTGTTCCTTATGGAAACTATGCGCAAACCCTGTTCATCTGGGATGTCATGTTCGGCACCGGCACATTCAACAAAGATAAGGTTCCGGAGTACTACGGCACGCAAAATCCTGTGTCCATGCAACAACGTTGGTACTACCAACTCTGGTGGCCTCTCTTCAGGAAGACTTCCGCTGCGACCGTTAAGACGGATCCGCAATAACCGAACCATCGGCGCCTGCCTCGCAACAAAACCGAACTGGCCGCGAGCGCCAGCCATGAATCGTACGGTTTCGGTCATCGCTACCTGACTATACTCGACCGCCGACGGCTATCGATTTCGACCGTTCATTTACTAACTTCTTCCTCTCCGACGGCGGCAGCCAGGCGAGCCAACGCCTGTCTGGCATCTGTCAGAGATTTCCAATATTGAACCTCATAATTCAGCAATGTCACCTGACTGCCAACCAGGTTGAGAAAATCGACCTCGTTGACCTGGTATCCTGCCAGCATGGATGCCACCGTCTGTCTGGACTGCGGAATGATGCCGTCTTGAAACAAACTGAACAGTTTCTGTGCTTGCAGATAGTCCGTGCTCGCCGACGAAATTTCAGAACGGACCCTGGTCCATTTATCCCGCAGCGAATCACGACTTTTACGAAGTTCCATGCTGCGCTGGCCCACGGCTCTGTCCAGCTTGCGCTTGTGATAAATGGGCAGATTGACGCTGAACATCACAGACATGAAATCCGGGCGGTCCCCGGATCTTGGAAACGGGTTGTCCCCGCTTCGATTTCCGTAAGCCAGGCCCAGCTTGAAATCAGGGTAATACTCCTTTTTCGCCAACTCCAAGCGTGACTCTGCAGCCTTGATATAGTTTTCCTTTTCCCTTAGCAGCGGCCGGACGCTCTCCGCCCGTTCATAGAGCTGGGCCTCGCTAATCAGACCGGGCATGAATGTCGATACTTTGCCCGGTAGCACGATCACTGCATCCGGGGAGGTATCCATCAATACGTTCAGCTGGATCGCCTGATTTCTCCGGATCGCCTGCAGCCTGATTTCCTGATCGAATAATTTGGACAACTCCAGTTGAGCAAGCAACGTATCCTGTTGCAAACCGTCGCCGACTTCATATTTTTTATTGGCAACCTGGATGAACTGGCGCAGCAGATCCTGGTTGCTTGCGACGACATCCAGCGCACGATCCAGATAATAAAGCTGCCACCAGCTGCTTTTCGTGTTGCTTATCAGCTGCAGACGCATTTCGTCGACCGAGTTACCCGCTGCCTGCGCTTCAAATTCACTGGCCCCCTCTTGCAACGCCAATTTACCGGGAAACGGCATTACCTGGCTGAGGCCGATTTGCATTTGGGTCATGCCTTCCTGACCAACATTGAAAGTGTCGGTGGGCAGATTCAGCGCATTCAGACTGAGTACGGGGTCGGGTAAAGTGCCGAGTTGTGACGGTATTTCCGCCATGGCCTCGTATCGGGCCTGCATTTCGGAGAGACTCGGATTGTTCTCTATTGCCGTGGCCACGGCCGTGTCGACCTGCAAGTGTTGCTCAGGGGGCTGTTGCTGCACCTCTTCAGCCAATCCCGCCAACGGCGTCGCCAGCGACAGAGCCAGTAGCCACAATGACCCCACTCGTTTCGGCGGCATGGCCCGTGCCTTACGGCCAACGAATGCTTCTGGTGACCGGGTCACGCGGCGGCTATCGATAGTCATAAATGGTCTCCTTTGCTTTATGCACATAACTCTATTGGATGTCCTCGGATTCCCCGCTGCCATCAGGGCGCGGGTCAGCAGTGGCGGGCGTCACCTCCATCATCTTGCTCGAAGCCTCGCGCAACTTGGATTCCGAGTCGATGAGGAACATGGCGCTGGTAACAATTTCGTCGCCTTCCTCCACGCCAGACAGAATCTGCACCACACCGTCCGAGGCGATACCGAGCTTGACCTCACGGGGTTCGTATTTGCCCTCACCGCGCACAATAAAGACGGTATCGCGTTCACCCGTTCGCAACACGGCTTCATCCGGAACAACAATCGCATCCACTTGCTTGCTGGCGCGGATATTGATATTGGCGAACATATTGGGCTTCAATTCAAT
>CAYUOY010000247.1:0-4282 GCA_964446495.1 uncultured Woeseiaceae bacterium
GGAGTAGATGCACGTTTCGAGCCAGATTTTATGTAATTGATTTTAAACGTAAACCTTTTTATACGTTTGCAATATGTAAAGTTCGCCGACAAATTGCATGACGAAGTGATCGAAAACGGTGGTACCACCCCACCCTCGGCGCAGCTCATTGGCTCTTGGCGCGGTGAAATCTAGTGAGGCGGCAGGGACTTGTCCCAGTTCAGGACGCCGTGCTTTTTCAGGATACGTTTGAGGTCTTTTATCGGGATCGCGCGGAGCTCGCCGCGCGAACTGCTTACCGTCGTTGCTTTGAAGATCGCGTTGTAGATCGCTTCTTCCGTAGCTTCCGCCGTGGCGGCAAATAGTGGTGACATGGAGGCATTGACCAGCACTTCGTTCGCAACGGGAGCATCACTCGTTCTTGGGTGACGAACCGATGGGTGGGTCGAGAACGCGATGACGTAGTCACCAGAGCCGTTACTCGCATAAGAGCCGGTTCTCGCCAGTCCCATGATGGCTCGCATCGCCAGTCGGTCCAGACTGCGGGCGTTGAGGGGCGCGTCAGTCGCAACGACCATCATGATCGAGCCGTCTTCCTTGTCTCCGTCGTCCTTTGCGGCTTCCAATTCACCGCTGTAGGCGTAGGTGCCCAACTCGCGTCCAACGGGCGCGCCATTGATCACCAATGTGCCACCGTAGTTTGTCTGCACCAGGACGCCGATTGTGTAACCGCCCAGCGCCTCCGGTAACACGCGCGAACTGGTGCCAATGCCACCTTTCCAACCGAATGCCTGGGTACCGGTACCTGCTCCGACGCTGCCTTCTTCCACCGGGCCGTCACTGGCATTGGCCAGAGCCGCAAACACTTCTTCGTGCCCGATCGGGTCCGCCCACATATTGTTGACCTGCGAATCGTTGGTTTCGCCCACAATGGGATTCACCGTGTGCTCACCCATGCCGGGTTGCTCGTAGGTCCAGTCTTTCAGTGCGTTTGCCGCGCTCCATACGCACAGCGTGCAGGTCAGCAGAATGGGTGTTTCGATTTCGCCAAACTCACGGACCTGTGTTTCACCGACCATTTTTCCGTAGCCGTTGCCAACATGAATCCAGGCCGGTATCGGATGGGTGTACATGTTGCCCGATGCGGGAATGATAGCGGTGACGCCGGTGCGAATGTCATCGCCTTCGATCACCGTCGCATGCCCTACTTTGACCCCTGCAACGTCGGTGATCGCGTTCAGCAGGCCGGGCTCAAAGGTTCCGACAATAAGGCCGATATCCCGCGCTCTGGGGCGTTCTTCCGCCGCGCCGCTTGCCGGCATCAGCCACAGACCGACTAGTAACATCGCTATCGCAGTCGCCAATTTTCCAACAACTTTTGTTGACATCAGTCGACTCCCCTGTGGTGTGGTGCGGTCCGGACTACTTGAATACGTCGAACAAGTAATTGTATTTGATGATCAGTTCACGACCTTTCGGTGGCGCGCCCGAAAACTGTTCGTCAAACTCATTGTATACGATATAGAGGCCGGAACTGGCCGTCCGCAGCAGCGAAAATCGGAGGTTAGTCACCAGCGCCTCAGAATCATCATCGTATTGCACCAGCGCCTGCAACAACATCTGTGGTGAAAAAGAATACGATAATCGCAAGCGCGTCAATGTCACGGAAAAATCACCGCCAGGCACGGGCAGATCGAAATCGTTGTAGATAACGGACAGCTCCGAACTGAATGTATCACCGATCCGGAAATTCAGCGACGGCGACAGAACGACTCGGTCACCACCAAACCGTTCACCAACGACCGTCCGCATGCGAAGACTCAATGGTGCCGACAGATCTGTGTTAAAAACAACCTGTACTTCCGTTCCGGAATAAGTGCCAGCTTCAACTACAACGCCATCAACGATCTCAAATGACTCCTGCAATCCGTCCTTGCGGTAGTTAGCGCCCGTATCGATGCGGTAGCCATTCTTGAATTCCCAATGTACATCGACATGCTGAAACCCTGTCTCCAGAAACCCATCCAGATCATAGAAATTCTGAATCATGGCGTGCGGCCGAACTTCCAGCAGACCCCACATGTCCTCCGGTCGAAAACGTCGCATGATAAAAGCCTGGCCGCGACGATAGTCGTCACGTCGCAGGAAGCCGACTTCCGGGTTGAAGTCTTCAGATATCTCGGTGTAGTTCACCCGTGCGAACCAGTTCGCTGAATCGTAGCTGCTCTTCAGTGCAAAGGCGTAATCGTTCCCATTCAGACCGGGCGTCGATGTTTTGGCAACCCAACCCTCTAACAACCCGTTCTCGCCAATTCCCCAGCGACCATCAATTGCATAGGTCTGGTTTTCATCTTTCGCCCCGGGTGCGCTGAGACTACCGTCGCCCTTCCGACTCACGAACATCGCACCAATGGAGGAGCGATTCGGTAACTCCTGATTAACTCGCGCAACGATAAAGTCATTCTGTGCGGCCACACCGCTGACCCCCTCATCGCCCATGTACAAGAAACCCAAATTGGTGCTCGTCCCGACTTTTCCGGAGAGGCGTACGCCGCCCTCTATCGGCACAACCCCGCCCCTATCGATGCCAATTCGACGACTGAAAAAAAGCTCGACCGCGCGCGCATCACCAACGGTGAACTGCCCGGCATTCTCAAGAAAAAATGGTCGCTTTTCCGGAAGGAAAATACTGAAACGATCGAGATTGATGACGACTTCATCCGACTCGACCTGCGCAAAGTCTGTATTGTAGGTCGCATCCAGGGTAAGGCTTGGCGTAAGTGAGTACTTGATGTCGACACCAATTTCTTCATCATTCGCCGTCCCGTCCAGATCCCCGCCACGGCGTGCGCGTGCCAACACGTAGGGTGTGATCTGCAGATTTTTTGTCGACGCGGGGTCAATGTTTTTCAGCGTGCCCGCCTCCGATACACGGTTCAGGTTGCGTTGACGGCTCAGTGGCGCCCAGTAAACAATCTCATTGTTGTGTCGAATGTTGCGTTGAAAGTTGATTCCCCAATCCTGAACTTTCGCGCCGGCATAGCGAAGCGTCGTAAACGGGATTTCCATTTCGGCGCTCCAGCCATAACTGGTTATCGTTGAGCGGACTCTCCAGCTACCATCCCAGTTCAGATTGAAGCCACCACCGCCCGATCCAAACTGACCGGTGGAACCTTCTTTTATGATCTGTGCATCGTACTCAACGCCCGCTGGATTGGTGCCAAACAAGTAGCCATTCTGTCGATCCAGGAGTCCGTCGATGATGACTCGAAAGCTGTCGCCATCGTCGAGTGTTGAATCACGGCGACTGTCGGAGACAACGATGTGGCTGGGGTCTTCATAGTAGGCGATGACACCAATATACAAAGCGGAATCCGTATACCCAATGAAAACTTCGGTTTTCTCTGAAGCTGGCGCACCTTCAACCGGTTGTACCTGGGTGAAGCCCGTCGCCGGCACCATACCCTCCCAGGCCAGATCACCAACGACCGTGCCATCCAGGACCGGGACAACGGAAAGAGCCGTGGCATCGGTGACCGGTCTCGGCCGCAACTCCGGCGCTATGTCGGATTGTGCCAGTGCCTGGCCGCAAAAGACGGCGCTGACAATGATAGCCAGGTGCATTCGAAAACCTGGACGACGACCTACCTCACTCACTAACTTCCCCTGCCTGGTCGCGAGCGCAACCAGAATGTTCAAGATTCTAAGATTTCGGAGACGCTAGTTTAATGATCTATGGACGGGCTTCATATCCGTTAGCTCATTATGCGAAACAACACAGTCCAAAGAATTGTCAAGATTCCAGATCCGTCGAGAGGCGGTCTCTGTAAGCGAACAGGCCCGCGGAGCCTCCGGTATGAACGAAGACGATGTTATCCCGATCTTTGAAATGGCCATTGCGAATCAGGTCAATCATTCCGGCAAGGCCCTTGCCGCTGTATACCGGATCGAACAACAGGCCCTCCAGCCGGGCAAGCAGCAGGATGGCCTCATTCATGCCTTTGGTAGGCACGCCGTATCCGTCCCCCACGTAGTCGCAATTGGCAACAATGTCATCGCGCTTAACCAGGTCCGGAGCATCGAGCAGATCAGCGGTGGCGCAGGCCAGTTTGTAGACCTTTTCTTCCTGCGCGGCCTGGGCTGCATTCACGCCGATGCCGAGCAACGAAATACCGCTTTGCTCCGCCTTCAGGCCGACAATCAGACCCGCCTGTGTGCCCGCACTGCCCGTGGCATGTACAACATGATCGATGACAAGGTCCTGATGATTGGCCTGCGCGATCAATTCGAGCGCACAATCAAC
>CAYUOY010000248.1:0-4117 GCA_964446495.1 uncultured Woeseiaceae bacterium
AAGAGAACGAATCTATCAATGAATGCTGGATCTCGGATCGGGATCGGTTTAGTTGCGAGGGCATCTATAGTGCAGATCGCCTTGCAACGCCGCGCGTAAAAGAAAATGGCGAGTGGCGCGATATCGATTGGGAAGCCGCATTGGATTTGCTCGCGCAGAAATTGCAGTCCGCCGATGGCGGCAAAGTGGGTACGCTTGTTTCTCCGAGCAGCACGACTGAAGAGTTGTACTTGCTGACGAGACTGGCGGACCATATGTCCAGTTCAAATATCGATCACCGCTTGCGCCAGCAGGATTTTTCGGATCAGGAGAACGACCCGTTGGCACCCTGGCTTGGGTTGGGAATTGCCGACCTGGATTCATGCGACGCCGTATTTGTGGTCGGATCGAATCTTCGCAAGGAGGCTCCAATTCTTGCGCATAGACTGCGAAAAGCCGCACTCGGTGGCGCGCAGATCTGTTTTGCCAACAGCGACCGGCATGAATACCTTTTCTCCGTTGCAGAGTATCTGTCCGCTTCAGACCTGGTCGCCGACCTGGCCGGTGTCGCCGTGGCGACCGGTCGAAAGCTGCCAGCGGCCGTTGCCGATCTCTGTAGCGGTGTGAAGCCGACGGACGGCCAAAGGCGCGTGGCAGATATTCTTGCAAAAGGCGATAACGGTATTGTGTTACTTGGCCATATCGCCGGTCGCCATCCTGCCAGCGCGGCGATCAGAGCTCTGGCCGCAACGATTGCGGATGCAACCGGTGTTCGGTTCGGGTTTGCGTCCGAAGGCGCCAATACCGTCGGTGCACATCTGGCTGGGGTGTTACCGCACCGGTCACAGGGCGGTAAAGAACGCGACAATGGCGGAATGAATACCCGTGAAATGCTCAATGGGGATCTGGACGTTCTGATGTTGTTCGGCGTTGAGCCTGGTGCGGACTCGCCGGCTATTGGTGCAGACGCGCGACACGGATTCGTGGCGGCATTTTCACCGTATCGATCCGATGAGATTGAGCAGTGCGCCGATCTGTTGTTGCCGATCGGAACTTACGCGGAAACTTCCGGTACCTTCGTTAATTGCGAAGGTCGCTGGCAAAGTTTCGGTGGAGTCGCGAATCCGGTGGAAGAATCGCGTCCGGGCTGGAAGGTGTTGCGTGTTTTGGGCAGCCTTTTGCAGGCCGAGAATTTCGAGTACCAATCCAGCGAAGAAGTACGTGACGATTTACTCGAGGCTCTCGGAAAATTTGAACTGGACAACACCTATCACGGCAGTTCAGCGTTAAAGGCCAGCAGCGGAAGTCCTGAACCGGAAGTGCCGATCTACCAGGTCGACGGTCTCGTAAGGCACTCGGCGGCACTGCAGCTTACTCCCGAAGCGTTACGCACCGCGGATGGCGACGAATGACGTCTCTCATCCCGCAATTCGTCATTGATCTTTGGGACAGCATCCCGCCGTTGTTTCAATATTTGACCATCACAACAGCTCAGATCGTCGCCGTCATGATGGTGGTCATCATTACGGTCGCCTTTACGACGTATTTCGAGCGCAAGGTGATCGGTTATATGCAGGGACGACTGGGTCCCAATCGCGTCGGCCCACTGGGGTTGGGGCAGCCGTTTGCCGATGTGATCAAATTGCTGATCAAAGAAGTCATTGTTCCGCAGCGATCGAATCGATTTTTATTCCTGATAGCGCCATTGTTGTCGATCATTCCAGCCCTCGCGACCTGGGCCGTTATCCCGCTGACGGATAACTTCGTTATCGCCGATATCAATGCCGGTTTGCTGTATGTGTTGTCACTCACATCAGTGGGTGTATACGGAATCATCCTGGCCGGTTGGGCGACCAACTCGAAGTACGCTTTCCTGGGTGCCATGCGGTCGGCGGCACAAATCGTTGCCTATGAAATCGCAATGGGCTTCGCGTTGGTTGGCGTTTTGATGGCGGGCGGGAGTCTGAATCTTGGCGAAATCATGCGCGCGCAGGAGGGCGGTTTCAGTCAGTGGTTCATCATCCCGCTGCTACCCTTGTTTTTCGTCTATTTCATATCCGGTGTAGCGGAGACCAACCGGGCACCGTTTGATGTCACCGAAGGTGAATCGGAGATCGTTGCGGGTTTTCACGTCGAGTATTCGGGGGTTGCATTCGCGATTTTCTTCCTGGCCGAATACGCCAACATGATCCTGATATCGGCGCTGACCGCGATATTCTTCCTGGGTGGAATCGCCTCGCCGATGGCAGGCTGGAGTTTTCTGGCTGATGACAGTTTCCTGCGGGTGCCGAGTTTCTTCTGGCTGGCTGGCAAGATCGCTTTCTTTATCTTCGTCTTTTTCTGGCTGCGAGCGACGTTTCCGCGTTTTCGCTATGACCAGATCATGCGGCTTGGCTGGAAGATATTCATTCCAATTACGATTATCTGGATTGCAGTGGAGGCCGTAATGGCCTGGCTGCAGGTCGGACCGTGGGCGGCCTAGGCGGGTTATCGATGCAACATATCCGACACTTCATCAAGACCTTTACGATGTGGGAACTGTGGCAGGGTCTCGCGGTCACCTTTCGAAACTTTTTCCGACCGGCGACGACCATCCAGTACCCGGAAGAGAAAACACCACAGTCGGTCCGTTTTCGTGGTTTGCACGCACTGCGTCGTTATCCGAATGGAGAAGAGCGCTGCATCGCCTGCAAATTGTGTGAAGCAGTCTGCCCGGCACTGGCGATCACGATTGAGTCGGATGTCAGCGATGATGGTACGCGGCGGACGACACGCTATGACATTGATCTGTTCAAGTGCATTTATTGCGGTTTCTGCGAAGAGGCCTGTCCCGTTGATGCAATCGTCGAGACCCGTTTGTACGAATATCACATGGAAGCACCGGGCGAGAACATCATGACGAAAGACAAATTGCTTGCGATTGGCGATAAGTTCGACGCAATGATTTCTGCGGACAAGGCGGCAGATGCCGAGTACCGGTAGAGACTATGGAAATTATATTTCAAACAGTTTTGTTTTACGGTTTCGCCGCTTTGCTGGTGGGCGCGGCGTTGGGTGTCGTCTTTTCCCGAAACCCGGTGCATGCGGTCATGTTCCTGGTGTTGGCATTCTTCCAGAGCGCGGTTCTGTGGTTGTTGATAGAGGTTGAGTTCCTCGCGCTGGTCCTGGTGCTTGTTTACGTCGGTGCCGTGATGGTGTTGTTCCTGTTCGTTGTCATGATGCTCGATATTGATGTCGAGGAAGTGCAGGGCGGCTTAACCCGCTATGCACCGCTTGGACTCATTATTGCAGCACTGATGGTTTTCGAACTGGTGCAGGTAATCTGGTTGCGTGCGCAAACGACGACCGCCGGCGATGGCTTTATGGCGACGCCGGAGGGATACAGCAATACAGAGGCACTGGGTGCCATTTTGTACACCGAGCACGTTTATGCGTTTGAGATCGCAGCGGTGATTTTGCTACTGGCAATTGTTGCAGCCATTACGCTGACGATGCGCAAGCGCCCGGGCCTGATTACGCAAAATATTTCGGCTCAAGTTGCCGTCAAGGCCAAAGACCGGGTACGCCTCGTCAACATGGAGTTGGAGGAATCAGAATGATTGGTTTGAATCACTATCTGACCTTATCGGCAATTCTGTTCTCGCTATCGGTTGCAGGCATTTTTATCAACCGGCGCAACCTGATTCTCCTGCTGATGTGCATCGAATTGATGTTGCTGGCCGTTAACTTTAATTTTGTCGCTTTTTCCCGCTCGCTGGGTGATGAGACAGGGCAGGTGTTCGTGTTTTTCATCTTGACGGTCGCGGCGGCAGAAGCCGCCATCGGGCTGGCGATACTTGTGGTGTTGTTCCGCAATCGGCGCTCGATCAATGTGCAAGAACTGGACTCGATGAGAGGTTAAGGATCAGGCTGTGCACAGTATTCATCTAACAATCGTTCTGGCACCGCTCGCGGCAGCAATCGCCGCTGGCCTGTTCGGTCGTCAGATCGGCCGGGCCGGAGCGCACTGGGTCACTATCCTCGGTGTCGGTGCTTCCTTCGTCCTGTCTGCCCTGGTGCTCAAGCATCTGTACTGGGACGGTGGCGCCGCGGAAAACTACAGTCTGTATACCTGGGCGGTCAGTGATGGCCTGCGCAT
>CAYUOY010000249.1:0-4046 GCA_964446495.1 uncultured Woeseiaceae bacterium
GGCCCGACGCGAGAGCAGCGCCATGCGGACGCAACGGCGAACATTCAGGGGTATGTGGCGCAAATTGGTATTCAGGCCGGTTTCTTCATCGAAATGGATTTGTTTGTGCAATTAATCGACTGATTTGACCTTCACCGTGTGGATGAGACGGTCTTGTTAATATGTGCAGCGTTTCCAGATAAAAATGCGCTGACGAACCAAAATGATGATATCCAAATTCTTAGGTCAAAAGCCGAACTTACTGGTGACACGCCTTACGAAAGACTTCGGCATAATTTCAAACTCAATTGCGCCGCAGCCTGAAATTTATTAGTTACGAGGCTTGCTGATCAACTCGTTTTTGTTTGACGCTGCCTACATACCCCCTTGAAATTACATCATTATTCTGGCAATCTCGATGTTTGAATGACAATCATTCAAGGGGGCAGAAGCGTGGAAGACCTTGCGCGAGTTATCGTCGCTTCGGTTAATGGCAGGGAAATTTCTCTGGCATCCATTCTGCAACAGTTGAAACAAGATGAAATCCTGGACCTTGTTTCTGAGGCCGTGCGTTGCGGTGTACTGGAAGCCGCCATCACGGAATTTGAAATTCATGTCAGCGATGATGCGCTGCAGGTTGCGGCCGACACCTTTCGCGAGGAGCAGGGCCTTTACAATAGCCAAAGCCTTCGGGAGTGGTTAGAGACCCGAGGCCTCAGCATCGATGACTGGGAGGAACGCCTGGAGCGCAATGAAGCGATGGCGATCCTCAGGGACTGCGTTACAGTCGACTATATTCAGAAATATTTTGCTGAAAATCATAGTAATTTTGCGCGGGCACGCATCGGCCGTATTGTCGTGGATAACAGGGCACAGGCCGAAGAACTGGCCCTTCAGATCGAGGATGACGAGGCAGATTTTGCCGAACTGGCGCGGCGGTACTCCATGGACGAAACGACCCGCGATGGCGGCGGCTATGTAGGTTGGGTAAATCGCGATGACCTTGGCGCCGATTTGGCTCGGCCGGTGTTTGCGTCGAGCGCCGGTGATGTTGTCGGACCAGAGCAGACGGGGGGGGCCTGGGTGCTGATTCAGGTGCTGGAAACCGCCTCGCCTGAGCTCAATAACGAGGTTCGGGAGCAAATCAGGAATAACCTGTTTGCAGATTGGCTCGATCAACGCATCGCCAAGGCAACCATTAAAGTTGGAGCCGGTTTCTAGGCGCTTTGAACGGGAGCGGGATCGACGCATGACAAAGACAGAGACCGATCCTTCTTCCGACCGCGATGGGCGAAGCGATACAAACAACGCCAGCGCACCGACGAACGGTGCAGCCCAGAGGGAACACTCAGGGGAGGTATCTGTCGAGTTTGAAGCATCCTCGACCGACGTTCTTTATCAACGTGAACAGGCTGCAGACTCTCCTCTTGCGACTTTCCTTCATGAGCCTCCGCCATACATTGCCCGCGGCCTGATCTATCTGACACTCACATTGGTCGCAGCGCTGATCGGATGGAGTGCTTTGAGCGAAATCGACATTATCGTCGAGGCACCGTCCAAAGTGGTTCCCGCCGGTCGTCTGGTGGTAGTGGAATCGGCGGTTGCGGGGATCATTCGTGAAATTCATCTGCGTGAGGGAGATGAAGTCGCCGCTGGAGGTCTTCTTGTGACTCTCGAGTCGGAAAACGTCAGCAAAACATTGGCCGATCTCCGGGCGCGCGCGGCAGAACTTGAATTGGCGGAGCGTGAAGTTGCCGAAGTTGTGCCAGCAAAAGTCAGTTCGTTGAAAAAGCGTATGGACCTGCAGGTTGAGGATTTTGCCGCTCGGCGCCAATCCCAGGAATTGGCGTTGCGTCAAATCAACGAAATCGTCAAGCGCTACCGGCTTGAGCTCAAGAACGTGCGGGGACGGATCAAGCTGATGGACCGCGAGATCACGGTCAACAAAATTCTCCAAAAGAAGGGAATTGTTGCCGAGCGCAAACTGCTTGAGATCCAGCGTCTTCGTGAAGAGTTGGACGTTCAACTTGGCGTACTGGCGTCAAAAATTCGCGAAAGCGGGATTGAACGCCAGCAGCGTCAGAGCGATTTTACGTCGGCGACAAGCCAGCACGCTGCAACTTTGACCGATCTACGGCAACAAATTCTCGACATGGAACAGGCGTCATCACTGGAACAGCGCCGGGCAAAAATTCGTTATGATGAAATTCAGTCAGTGGCTGCCCAAGTCATGTATGGTGTCTCCCTTGATACGCTTAAAGCCGCGGCGCGGGGCGATGGGGAACTTCCTAACACCGCCGTAATCACCGCTCCCACCGATGCCATTGTCGCCGATGTGCTGGTTCAAAGTATCGGTCAGCGTGTCGAAATAGGCGAGGTCCTGATGCGATTGGTGCCGCGTGGAGCACGGCTCTCCGTCGACATCAATATTCCCGGTAGGGATATTGGCATGGTTCGCGAGGGCCAGCCGATTAAGTTTAAGTTCGACGCCTTTCCGTTCGGCGAATTTGGTGTGCTTTCAGGCACGGTCGAGAATATCAGGCCGAGCGCAGCCGTGGATGTAAAGCAAGACGGCAAGCCTTACTACCGTGCTGAATCGCGTTTAACGCCAACTTTTTTCCGGGTCAAGGGAAAGAAAGTAAACTTGCTGCCCGGCATGACGGCGACGGCAGAAATATCAACGGAGAAACGCTCGATTCTTTCCATGATTCTGAAACCCTTCGCTGAGTTGGCGAAGGTAAAGCAGGTCGAGTAGGAAACGGAGGTGGGCATGGATCTTGACGATATCGTCCGTCTTTTGCAGGCGCAACCATTGTTCGCCGGATTAGAAGATACGCAAGTTGTGGCATTTGCGGAACTTGGCGAGCTTGTACAGGCGCCACTCGGCGTCTCGGTATTTGCTGAGCGGGATCACGGCGATGCGGCCTACGTGGTTGTCTCGGGGCGTATCCGGGTTTTTCGTGACACTGACAATGGAAAGGTCACCACACTTGGTGTGCTCGGACCCGGTGAACTGTTTGGCGAACAGGCCATGCTAACTGGTGAGGGCCGAATGGCAAGTGCCCGGGCGGCGGACGATTCCGTCCTGGTGCGTTTCGGTCAAGACAAATTCAAGGCCTTTTACGACGCTCATCCGGAACTTCAAAAATACTTCAGTCGACTCGCCAAGGATCGCGAACTCATTAATTTTCTACGTCTCGATACGCTTTTTTCGGCGTTACCGCCAAAGGCCGTTTTATCTCTCGTCGAACGACTGGAGGAATGTGTGTTTGCCGAGGGCGAGACGCTGTTCAAGACAGGCGATGACAGCCGTGCACTTTACATCATTCGATCAGGTGCGGTCGATATCATCGACGATAGTGGCGACGTGGACCAAAAAGTGGTGACCCTGGTCGAGGGTGAAAGCATCGGCGAACGCGCCCTGCTTTTGGGCCAGATGCACAGCAAAACCGCTCGCGCAGCTACCACAACCGAGTGCTTGCGACTCGAAAAAATGGTGTTTGAAGAACTCCTGACAAAACAAAAGCGCCTGCAGTCACGTGTGGTCGAACAAATTCGATTTTATGACGACGATTCGTCGCTGGAGGAGCGATTCGGTGCGCAACCGGAAAGCAGGGCCAAAGTACGGACTCACCTGGAATACGCGGACGCGGGCGACGAGGATATCGAAGGGGACGCGACCAAGGTCAAACCGAAAAACCGTTGGTTCCGAAAGTATCCCTGGTTGCGTCAATATGACGAAACAGACTGCGGTGCGGCCTGTCTCGCCATGATCTCGCAGTACTACGGGATGCAGTTACCGCTGGCACGACTACGGGATATGGCCGGCGTTGGCCGCGAGGGTGCGAGCATGTTCAACGTCGCTGCGGCGGCGGAACGGCTAGGTTATAATAGCCGCGCCGTGCGCACCGTGTATTCGGAATTGTCTCAGCTCGACTTCCCCGCGATCGCGCACTGGGCTGGCTACCATTACATCGTGCTCTACGAAGTCACGCCGCGACATGTGATCGTTGGCGATCCTGCCATAGGTTTAATCCGCATCCCGCGCGACGAATTTGAGCAGAAAT
>CAYUOY010000250.1:0-4009 GCA_964446495.1 uncultured Woeseiaceae bacterium
TCTCGATACTACTATTCAGGCAGGCGACGTGCTGGTCATGTCCGGTCCCACCGAAGCCCTGATCACACTCGAGCAACATGCCAAAGAAGTCGCCGATAATGAACTGCTCGACGTGCCCGTCGAATCGGTGGATCTGGTTGTTACCCATAAAAAAGTCGATGGTGAGACTTTAATCGACCTGTCCAAACAGGACTTCGCCCGCGGCGTTTATCTGCAAAGTATTACCCGCGGCGCTACCAGTGTGGATGTGCCGGTGCTGGCCCAGACCAAACTCAACCGCGGCGATATCCTCAAACTCTCTGGTACCAGTACCCACATTGACCGGATTGCCAAATCCATCGGCTATGCGGATCGCCCGACGAACCTGACCGATATGGTCTGGGTTGGCCTGTTCATCGTCGTTTTCGGTCTGATCGGTACATTAACGATGCAGATCGGAGGCGTCCCTCTCACGCTGTCGTCTTCGGGCGGCGTGTTGATTGGTGGTCTGGTACTCGGCTGGTTGCGAGGCGTGCACCCGACCTTCGGCAGTTTGCCGGCGCCAACCCAGTGGTTCATGAACTCCGTGGGGTTGAACGTTTTTATCGCCATCGTTGGTATTTCGGCCGGCCCAGGCTTTGTCGCTGGTCTCATGAACAACGGCGTTAGCCTGCTCCTCTGGGGCATTGTTGCCACATCGGTGCCGATGTTGCTCGCACCGTTTATCGGCAAGTACATTTTCAAGTTCCATCCGGCTATAAATCTGGGATGCTGTGGCGGCGCCCGTACCAGTACTGCCTCAGTGGCGATGGTGGGCGATGTCGCCAAGAGCAATATTCCGATGTTGGGATACACCGTGCCCTACGCCGTTAGTAATACTTTGCTGACCCTGTGGGGTCTGGTACTTGTGTTGATCTATTGACAACAGTGACAGCTTAGGAGATAGGCATGGAACTTAAGGACTTTTCAAAGCTGATGCAGCTTAGCCCGTTTGAGGTCAAGAATACCTTGATCGAACAGGCATCCAACAATCCGGATGTGACGATGCTCAATGCCGGTCGTGGCAACCCGAACTGGGTTGCTACAGAACCACGGCATGCCTACTGGCAACTGGGTTTGTTCGCCATGAGCGAGTCGCAGCGTTTCCTGGGGCACATCCCCGAGGGTGTGGGTGGTCTACCGGAAAAAGAAGGCATCGAGGCGCGCTTCGAAATGTTCGTGAATGAAAACCGGGATACAGCGGGGGTTCATTTTCTCCACGCCGCTGTGGCTTATGTGCGCGATCAAATTGGCCTGTCAGCGGCAGAATTTTTGCACGAGATGGTCTCGGGTATTCTTGCCTGCAACTACCCTGTACCGGACCGCATGCTCAGCTTGAGCGAAGACATCTGCAAACAGTATCTTATCCAGGAAATGTGTGGTGGCACGCCATTGATCGGCGGCATGGACCTGTTCGCTACAGAGGGCGGCACGGCAGCGATGACTTATATCTTCAACACGCTGCGCGAGAATCAGATCCTCAAGCCGGGTGACAAGATTGCTGTGGCCCGGCCTATCTTCACGCCCTATCTGGAGATCCCGGTACTGAACGACTACCAGCTCGAGATGGTTTTCATTGATGCCGACCCGCGGCAGGACTGGCAGATCCCGGAGGCTGAACTCGACAAGCTGCTGGACCCTGATATCAAGGCTTTCTTCCTCGTCAATCCGAGCAATCCACCTTCGGTTCAGATGGGGGAGGCTGCCAGGACAAAACTTATTGATATTATCGATAATAAGCGACCGGACCTGATTCTGTTGACCGATGATGTTTATGGTACGTTTGTCGACGGCTTCGTCTCCCTGTTCGCCGTGTGTCCGCACAATACAATCCTCGTCTATTCCTGGTCGAAATATTTCGGGGCGACCGGATGGCGGCTCGGTGTTATCGCTTTGCATGAGGACAACATTCTCGATCGCAAACTGGCGGAACTGTCAAAAGCAGAGAAAAAGGCGCTCGATAAACGTTATGGATCGTTGTCGCTGGAGCCGCGCAAAATCAAAATGATCGATCGTTTTGTTGCCGACAGCCGCAGCGTAGCGCTCAACCATACGGCGGGGCTGTCGACGCCACAACAGGTGCAGATGGTCTTGTTCTCGCTGTTTTCTCTGATGGATACAGCCAATAATTACAAAGCGGCGATGAAGCGCTTGTGTCGTATGCGCCACGATACCCTGTATCGATCCATGGGTCTCAAGGCGGAACACAATCCAGACAGTTCCGACTACTACGCCGAGCTGGATCTCGAGCCGATCGGCGAGGAACTCTATGGGCGGGGTTTTGTGGACTGGCTGTTGAAGAACATTGTTACTGGCGAGATGCTGTTAAAAATTGCCGATGAAGCTGGCATTGTTCTTATGCCCGGCAGTGGTTTTGGTGATACTCATCCATCGGCACGTGTCTCACTAGCAAACCTCAACGAGTACGATTACGCAGCTATAGGAACGGCTGTTCGCAAGCTGCTTGACGCATACTACGAAAATTACAGTAACGTAAAAGGATAAACTGCTATGAAGCTGCCAACACCTGGTATGACTGAATTTAGTAACATTTCACTATCAGCCGGTCTCAAATACAGGTTGAATGTGGCCCTCATCGCCTTGAGTATTGCGGTGCCGGGACTGATGCCAGCGGTGAGCCAGGCTGAGCCTTCCATGCAGCAGCAGTTTGAAACGCTGCAACGTCAACTGGAGCAGCAGCAACGCATGATGGAGCAAATGCAGCGTCAGCTCGATGCACAGAAGGCGGCCGGAGAACAGGCCATGAAAAATATTAAGCACGAAGGGCAGAAGATCAAACAACAGGCAGTAGATACGGATAACACCGCGCAAGAGGCCGAGCGCATTGCGCAACAGGCGAAGGCGGAGGCACGGAAGGTGGCGCGAGTGGTTGGAATTGACGTATCCAGGGAATCGGATCGCTTTGGTAAGTCTAAAGGCACAAATTTCAGGATTCCGGAGTCGGATACAGTGCTGACGGTCAGTGGCTTTATCCGGGGATCGGCTATCCACGATTTTGACAAGATCGGCAGCCCGACCAAATTTGTCACCAAGGATATTGTCGTTGATGGCCAGCCCACTGGTCAGTCCACCAGTAACACAACGTTTACCGCCAATGCTTCCCGCTTTATCCTCGGTTCTACTACACCGACAGAAAAAGGCAAGCTCTCTACCTTCTTTTCCTGGGATTTTGATGGCAACACGACGTCATCCAGTGCGAGTTTGCGTATGCGTCAGGCCTGGGGGCAGTTGGATAAGTTTGCCTTTGGGGGCGACCTGCGTATCGGGCAGGTCTGGACGGCGTGGGACGATCTCGATGCTTTGCCAGAGACCATGGATTTTGAAGGTCCCAACGGCTCACAGCAAAACCGCCAACCTTTGATCAGGTGGGCGCGCGATTACGGTGACAAATATACACTCTGGGTCTCTTTCGAAGATCCGAGTTACGACATTACCAACGGCAACAACAAGAGCGCCTGGCCGGATACCGTTGTTTCTTTAAACTGGCATGGTGACTGGGGTCACCTCAAACCGGCTCTCGTCGGGCGTCAGCTTTCGGGGAATGCGCCGAATGGTGGTTCGGATACTGCGTTCGGCTGGGGTACGCAGTTAGCGGGTCATATTAACGTGCCACTGCTTGCTGCAAAAGACAACTTTAAATTTCAGACGGTCTATGGCGCGGGCATTGGAAGCTTTAATAACGACGGCGGTTTCGACGATGCTATATTTAATGCCGGTGGAGACCTGAAGACGATAGATTCCTTCCAGGGGTTCGGTGCTTTCCAGCATTGGTGGACAGCCAGTTTGCGCTCCAACGCCGTGTTTGGCTGGGTGGACGTAGATAATAAAAGTGACCAGAGCGACGATAGCCTGGATCGAACCCTGTACGCTGCCGGTAACCTGGTCTGGAGCCCGCTCAAGCAAGTGGACATGGGTTTTGAATACCTGTGGGGCGAGCGCAAGAACAAGGACAACAAAAGTAGTACAGCCC
>CAYUOY010000251.1:0-3962 GCA_964446495.1 uncultured Woeseiaceae bacterium
CCGTTGTTACCCATGATGTGGCTGCTGGTGTGACGGTCGTGGGTAATCCTGCGAGGCCGGTGGTGGTGGGTGGATGAAATGTTGAATACAGCATTTCCTCCCTGGCCTGCATATACCAACGAAGAAGCGGATGCGGTCCGTGATGTACTCCTTTCGAACGCGGTCAACTACTGGACCGGTAACGAGTGTCGCAAATTCGAAACAGAGTTCGCGGACTGGGTTGGCACTCGCCATGCCATTGCCGTCAGCAATGGCACACTTGCCCTTGAGGCAGCGCTGAATGCCGCCGGAATAGGGATAGGCCATGAAGTGATCGTGACACCGCGAACTTTCATGGCCTCCGTATCCTCTGTTGTAATGGCCGGAGCCAGGCCGGTGTTCGCAGATGTCGACCCTGATACTCAGAACCTGACGGCAGAGACGATAGCCGCAAGTCTGACCCCGCAATGCAAGGCCATCGTGTGTGTACATCTGGCTGGCATGCCCTGCGATATGGACCCGATCATGCAACTTGCGGCGGAAAAAGATCTGCTTGTCATTGAGGATTGTGCACAGGCGCACGGTGCCCGATACAAGAATCGATCGGTGGGCACGATCGGCCACATTGGCACGTGGTCTTTTTGTCAGGACAAGATCATGACGACCGGTGGTGAGGGCGGTATGTTGACGACCAACGATCCCGACCTGTGGTCGCGAATGTGGTCATATAAGGATCATGGGAAGAGCTGGCACGCGGTCTATGAACGGGAACATGCGCCTGGTTTTCGTTGGTTACACGAGAGCTTTGGTACAAATGGCCGTATGCTGGAAATGCAGGCTGTGATCGGACGCATTCAACTTCGCCGCATGCACGAATGGACCTCCGTGCGCCGCGAAAATGCCCGGCGTATCCTGGAGGTCGCCGCACGACTGCCTGGTTTGTACGTGCCCGATATGCCGCCGTGGGCTGAACATGCGGCTTACAAGTGTTATGTGTTTGCCGATAGTGCAGTCCTGCCCTCCGGCTGGGATCGAGACCGGATCATGGCTGCGATCAATGATCGTGGTGTACCTTGTTACGCCGGGTCCTGTTCGGAGGTCTACAGGGAGAAGGCGTTCACAGATTGCGGACTCGGTCCGGCGGCCAGATTGCCGGTGGCACGGATGCTGGGAGAAACAAGTCTGATGTTCTTGGTGCACCCGACGCTGACCGGAGAGCATATCGACAGGACTTGCGATGTGCTGGCCGAGGTCATGTCGAATGTTTCCTAATCAATCCGAAATATGGTAAATTGTACCCGAATAAAATGAAAGCCTACCGTGATCAGAATGAACAAAACAGGGTTCGTCGAACGGCGACGCCGCGACGTCGTGGTAGCGCATCAAAGAGGTCTGTAAACGAAAACAGCCGCCATCCGTTCTCACTGTACGCGACATATTTAAAAGCCTGGCATTCACTATGTATTTGGTACTATCAAACCAAGGGATAAGACCAACTAAGGTTGGTGATCACGGCTAGGAAGCCAGCGAAGCGAGAGTGCTTCGAGATCCAACGAGAGATGCGAGCATAAACATAGTACACACAATCAGGTTTAACCTGTTGAGGTGGCCGCGACGGGCTAAGCAAGCGGCCATGATCGCAGCGGACGCGATCTGTTATTCGGTGGCCGCGGTGATGTCACTCTGGCTACTCTCCGAATCCGTTGGTGAGAGTTCAGTGATATTGCTCATGGTTGCAGTATCTGTTGCTGCTGCGCTTCCGGTGCATCACATCTTCGGACTGTACGCGTCAGTTGTTCGATACATGGGCACTGCATTGCTTGTAATCGGGTTAAAAGCGACACTGGTTGTCGCGACGATTGTTACTGTGGTTTCGTACGTATTCCAGCTTGTTGAGTTGCCTTCTCGTGCAGGCCTTGTTTTCTGGTCGTTCTCGCTGATTCTCGTCGTAGGCGTACGAGTAACAGCCCGCATGTTCCTCATTCGTAGCAACCGATACAGAGAAAGAGTGGTCATCTTCGGTGCAGGAAGCGGCGGCGCGCAGTTGACGGAAGCATTGTTTAATGGCGACGACTACCTACCGGTCGCGTTGGTTGACGACAAGAGCAGCTTGCACGGCACGCGCATTCAAGGCTTAAAGGTATTCGCAGCGGCCGAATTGGAAACAATAGTTTCGAAGACCGGTGCGACGGGCGTTTTACTGGCTATCCCCAGTGCATCGCGTCGTCGTCGTCGTCAAGTGTTGCAGCAGCTGTCTGAATTTCCCGTTCACGTGCAGACAATGCCGGAGATCAAGGATCTTGTCACCGGCCGAGCTCAGGTCGATGAAATTCGCGACGTTAATGTCGAGGATTTGCTCGGCCGCGATCCGGTTCCACCGATTCAGGAGCTTCTCGAAGGATCCCTGTCAGGTAAGAGTGTAATGGTTACCGGTGCCGGTGGGTCGATCGGGTCAGAGCTCTGTAGACAGATTTTGGAGTTGAGGCCGAAACGCCTGATCTGCTTCGAAATGTCCGAGCCTGCATTATACAGCGTTGACCGCGAGCTTCGGCAGATGGCGGCCGAGAAGGAAATCGATTGCGAGGTCGTCGCGTTACTTGGGAACGTTCTTGATCAGGCCCACATGAAGGATGCTCTGCAGGCGTTTTCAGTCCACACTATTTATCATGCAGCAGCATATAAACATGTACCGATAGTGGAACAAAACGTTTTTCAGGGCGTGTTGAACAACGTCTACGGCACGTTGAGTGCCGCGACGGCCGCTGCGGAAGTCAAGGTTGAGACGTTCGTTCTGATTTCGACGGACAAGGCCGTAAACCCCACAAGTGTGATGGGCGCGACGAAACGATTGGCGGAACTTGTGCTGCAGGCGTTAAATACCGATGCAAACGACACCAAGTATTGCATGGTGCGATTCGGAAACGTTCTCGAATCTTCTGGTTCCGTAGTGCCTTTGTTCCGCGAACAAATCCGTAACGGCGGACCGGTAACCGTAACTCACCGCGATATCATCCGATACTTCATGACCATTCCCGAAGCTGCACAACTGGTGATTCAAGCCAGTTCGATGGCGACCGGTGGCGACGTGTTTGTCCTTGACATGGGCAAACCTGTTCGCATCGAAGATTTAGCGAATCGCATGATAAATCTTATGGGGCTTAGTGTCCGAAATGAGGACAATCGGGACGGCGATATCGAAGTTCAATTCATTGGTCTTCGGCCCGCGGAAAAACTCTTCGAAGAACTGCTTATTGGTTCAAACGTAAGTGGAACAAACCACCCTAGAATAATGAGGGCGAGAGAGGATTTCCTTCCAAATCAAGTGCTTGAACCGATTCTTGAGGAGCTGCGCGCGGCTTCCAACCGATTGGACTACGACGTTACACGCGAGATATTGAGTCAGGCTGTTCAGGAGTATTCGCCGAATACCGATATTGACGATCTAATTTGCGCGCAGAAAGCAGGGATGATCGCGGCTGCGAAATCTCACACCGTCGTGGATATCCGATCAAGAGAGTCCTGATTCTGCCCCCAATCAGCTGATTCCGTCACGAAAGTGCCAGATCCTACCTGTATAATTTCCGCCTTCGATATTCGTTAAGAGCTTTCCGTATGCGTTTGACAATCTTCGGTTCCGGCTACGTCGGCCTCGTCACCGGTGCCTGCATGGCCGAAATGGGGAACCACGTGCTCTGCTACGATATCGATGAGGCCAAAATCGAACGCCTGAATAACGGCGAAGTGCCTATCTATGAGCCGGGTCTGGACGCCTATATCGCTCGCAACGCAGAGGCCGGGCGTCTTGAGTTCACAACGGATGTCAAGAAAGCCGTCGATCACGGTTTGTTCCAGTTTGTCGCGGTCGGCACCCCTCCGGATGAGGATGGCTCTGCGGATCTGAAGCACGTGTTGTCCGTCGCTCGTTCGATCGGCGAGCACATGGACGAGTATCGAGTCGTTGTCGACAAGTCAACGGTGCCGGT
>CAYUOY010000252.1:0-3875 GCA_964446495.1 uncultured Woeseiaceae bacterium
GGGCTCTCCCCGTACCACCTCGAAGGTGGTGCTGACATCATTTTTCAGATTGGCACCGCCAAATATGGCGTACGCGATAAAGATGGCGCCCTCAGTGACGAAAAGCTCAAGGAGGTCGCGGCGCATGAGCAGGTCAAGATGATCGAGATCAAACTCAGCCAGGGCGCCAAACCCGGCAAGGGCGGTATATTGCCGGGCGCGAAGGTCACCCGGGAAATCGCCGGTATCCGTGGTATTCCCGTTGGCGAGGATTCCATCAGCCCAAACCGCCACCCGGAAGTTGCCTCAGCGGAAGACCTGCTGGATATGATTGGTCACGTTCGGGAAGTCACCGGGCTTCCAGTGGGCTTCAAGACCGTCATAGGCGCCTATGGGTGGCTGGACGAACTATTCGATCTGGTTCTGCAACGTGGCGTGGAAAGTGCACCTGACTTTATTACCGTTGACAGCGGTGACGGGGGTACGGGTGCGGCGCCGATGAGCCTTATGGATTGCGTTGGTCTGCCGATACGGGAGAGCCTGCCGCTCGTCGTCGACATTGTGAGAAAATTTGGTCTGGACGAGCGCATGCGCGTAATCGCCAGCGGCAAACTGATTACACCTGCAGAAGCCGCCTGGGCTTTATGTGTTGGTGCTGATTTCATCAACTCCGCACGCGGCTTCATGTTCTCATTGGGCTGCGTTCAGGCTTTGCAATGCAACAAGAATACCTGCCCGACCGGAATCGCGACACACCAGAAAGATCTACAACGCGGCCTGGACGTTGCCGACAAAGCAGAACGCGTACGCCATTACTCAGAAAGCATGCACAAGGAAATCGGCATCATTGCCCATTCATGTGGTGTGCTCGAACCGCGCCGTCTCAAGCGCTTTCACTGTCGCATTGTCCAGGAAGATGGGCGCTCGGCACCATTGAATGAAATTTATCCAGATGTGGAAAGGCGCTGACTTTCCCTGCACCAGGTACTGGATAAGAAACGCGAAATACTTCGACCACGTGGCCGGGGGGGACGGGCATCCGGCAGACAAAACCTGACCGCCTGCTCAGAATAATCCGCGTTACTCATCACGAATCGTGCCAATGGTGCGATCCGGTCAAACTCATCGTTAAAGATTTTTATTCGCCGGTCCGGCATTTGTTCGCCGACCAGATTTCTGCATGTTCTGCAACAACATTAATCGGCGGCATTTTGTAATTACTGGACCGCCCGACAATTTGTTCCGTATACTAATTCCATGCCGTAATTTAGAAGTTACGCAATAATCAAGAAAATCCAAGGCAGATCGACGACCGATAATTGGTAACGATCACTACTACCTGAGGGAGAATATTCATGAGGTGCAAAATACTACTGGCCCTTTTTTCGGGCGCCGGTCTTCTCTTCGTTGGCCCGGGCGTTTTGGCCAATGACGATAACGACAACGACGAACACGCCGCTCCGGCGATGCAACTAATGATAGACGAAAAAACCGGTCACAAGATTGAACACGAGGACGATTCCGGCCAGTCTCATACCATAAGTTCGAACGGAGTTGTCGACATGGGCGGCAACAGCAATATTTCCGCGATGATTCCTGCTGTTTCGCAGCCACCGCGGACTAACTCAGACGGCAGCAGGTCTGCACAAATCGGTCTCGAACATTTCGAGTACCTGGTACTTACCAAAGGCGAAAACGGTGAGACAAAATTCACGCATGTACCCGCCGATCAGTTCGATGCCGACAAGTTGCCGGCCGCGTCCGCCGAAGAGGAGAAATAGCATGCGCTTAAGCAAAACTATTCTTTCCGTATTGTCGGTGCTGATGCTTGCTGGCACTACCTCCGCCTGGTCTGCAAACGTTGTGCTCGTTAACCTCGATCCACCGGGTTTCGGGCTCAACGATCCGACGCCCGCCGCACCGGTCGGCGGCAATCCCGGCACAACGATCGGCGAACAACGGGTCCTGGTATATCTTCGCGCAGCAGAAGTCTGGGGTCAGTCCTTGCAGAGCGCTGTACCAATCTTTGTCGGTGCGACATTCCAGCCCTTGCGTTGCTCCCCTGGCGGCGGCGTACTCGGTGCGGCCGGACCAACGTTTGTGGATACAGACTTTCCGGGCGCAAGCCGGCCCGGCACCTGGCATGCAACGGCACTCGCCGATTCGCTGGCGGGCTTCGATCTGAATCCGGGATTTATCGATATCATTTCCTTTTTCAACAGCGATATCGATGACAACGATCCTGCCTGCCTGACCGGCACTACCTGGTACTACGGTCTGGATCATCAAGAACCGGCTAACGGCATCGATTTTCTATCTGTCGTCATGCACGAAATCGACCATGGCCTCGGCGCTCTGGAACTCGTCAGCGAGAGTACCGGCGAGCTGTTTTTCGGCCTGCCGGACGTCTATTCGGCCAACATGTTCGATTGGACGCTGCAGAAATCCTGGGACAGTATGACCAACGCAGAACGCCTCTTTTCAGGAACCAACACCGACAATCTGGTCTGGATTGGCAACTCGGTTTCGGCACAAGCTGGCGATTTTCTCGGGCCGCGCCCGTCGCTAATCATTGACGACCCGGACGAACTCGAGGGCAGCTATGAGGCACAGGCGGCGTCGTTCGGCCCGCCACTTGGCGAGCATGGTGACGAGCGCGAACTCGCTCTCGCAGACGATGGCGTCGGCGTTGGCACGGATGCGTGCGAACCGCTGATTAATGGCCATGATGTCAAAGGCAAGATTGCGCTGATTGATCGAGGTGCATGTGCGTTTACGACGAAAGTCATCAATGCTCAAGCCGCTGGTGCTGCTGGTGTCGTCATCGCCAACAGCCAGCCGAAAGGCCGTACGCCGATGGGCGGCTTTGCTCCAGGCATTACCATTCCGTCTGTCGGAATTTCACAGGATTTGGGCGACGCCCTGAAAATCGCATTAGCTGACGACGAAGTGGAAGTCGAAATGGTGCTTGACGACCACTTTCTGGCGGGCACGAATCAGGCCGGTCTTGTGAGACTGTATGCGCCGGACCCGATCCAACCAGGCTCTTCGAAGTCGCATTGGGATACGTCTGCATCTCCAAACTTACTGATGGAGCCCTCCATCACCAGCGATTTGAGGCCTTCTCAGAATCTCGACCTTAGTCCGGCGCTGCTGCAGGATACGGGCTGGGTGCTGGGCAATCCGCCTCTGATTCCGATCAGTGGTGGCGATGATGATGACGACGATGACGACGATGACGATGACGACGACGACGACGACGACGATGATGACGACGATGACGACGATTAATCTGTACTGACTCTGGTCAACACGGAAAACCCCGCGTTTATCGCGGGGTTTTTGTCTGGTCCGCGCGCCGATTGGTCGCTTTCCGCTAACAGGAGGTAGACGCGTCGCCTCATAGTTTCGCATGATCCATCGCTCCAGCGGCTCATCTTCCGCCGCCTAACGAATGCAGGCAAGAAGACGTACCGGCGGTGTTATGCTCGGACCTGTCCTCGGTCACATGAGTGTTCGCGATGCCGGACCGGCTGCAACGCGTACAGGATCTCTTCGTAGCTACGATACTCGTCATCAGTCAGGAAGCCATCAATATACAGGCTCCTTGCCATCGTGAAATGAGTGGTCACATTCGCTATCAAACTTATGCGCCCTCCCGTTCGAAGACGGCATAGGTCCATCCCATCAATATCCGGAACTTCAACCTTATAACGAACCTCGTCGTATTTGCGGGCCAACAGGCGACCACAGCTAAGCCATCGGGAGCCGCTGCTATTATTCGATCTGGTCTTTTTGCAGCAGATCGAAAAGCTCGGTTCGCCCCCCGCTTTCTGCCAGTCGCGGCAGCAGCATGCGCCAATGCCGGCATTTGATTGATATCTTATCGCCGAGCG
>CAYUOY010000253.1:0-3670 GCA_964446495.1 uncultured Woeseiaceae bacterium
AAACTGCGTTGGATTGTTCTTGTCAACCTTGCCGCCCGCGATGGGTGTATGCCAGTAATGGCTGCCCCTGTCAGCGTAGAGGGTGCAAAACAAGCCTTTATTCCCAATCACTTCGCTGATCCCCATAAAGCTGCTCATCGTGCCTTCTTCCTCAACAAAAATCGCTGAATAGATCTCGCTTGTCGCATCATCCATGGTGACAATCAAGTCCCACCACTGGCCTTCTATCCATTGGTGCGGCGCGCCATCCTGATGCAACATCATGCCAGGCAAAGCCCGGCGTTCACGCTTGCGGCGATGGGCACCCCGGCGCGGTGCCGCACGGATGCGACCATGAGATTGAAGTGTCAGGCGAACCCAGTTATAGCTGCGGGTGAAACTATGTTCGTCCACAAGCTTCTCATGGAAATGTTTGGCGGTAAAATCCCAGTAGCGGGTGTCAAACAGCTCTAAAACTTCCATCACCCTGTCAACCGGCACCCGGTTCCCCGATACCCGGCCAAGGCGCTTGTCATAAAGACCTTCGGCCCCTTCCGCTTCATAACGATCCCGCCATCGCCGGAATGTGCGCTCACTCATGCCCAATATCAAAGCAGCTTCGCTCTGGCTCAGACGCCGCTCGCGCGATTGCTCATAAATCTCTTCAAACTTCATTATCCGTAATCCCTGTAACTGTTCTGTCCGTCTCATAAATAACCCTCCCTTGGGACATCATAAAACCGGACAGACTACTTGGTACATAAACCGGACATATCACTTGTTAGCGACAATCTTAAAAAAATCATTTGACAACCCGTAATATTTATAACTAGAATTCAGCAATATTTATGACCACAATTCAGCAGAATTTGTCCTGTTGATTCTGCTAGTGCAGCAACGGCGTTGAGGTCATGATCCAGCATTGCTAGCCGCTTGCGTAAACCTGCGCGGTGCAGACGAATATGTATTGCGAGGAGCCATATATGTTCCACGTATAGATAACACGTATAGATAACCAGAGGAAATAAAGAATGGCGAACATTAAGTACCACCTCGGGGAAGAAATTCCTCTCGAAATGCACAAAGTGAGAACGGTTCAGCGTTTGGATCTCGTTCCGATCGAGCGACGTCTCGAGGCGGTCACAGAAGCCGGCAACAATACCTTCCTGCTGTACAACAAAGACATCTACCTCGACATGTTGACCGACAGCGGCGTCAACGCCATGAGCGATCGGCAAGTGGCTGCGATGATGATAGCTGACGACAGCTACGCCGGCTCGGCCACCTTCACTCGCCTCAAAGACAAACTCGGCGAGATTTTTGGAAAGGATCATTTCCTTCCTATCCACCAGGGCCGAGGCTGCGAACACCTCCTTGCGAAGTACTTCGTGACAGAGGGCAGTCTCGTACCGATGAATTATCATTTTACGACGACTAAAGCGCACATCATGGCCTGTGGTGGCGAGGTGCTGGAACTTTACAAGGAAGAGGCGCTTAACATCGTCAGCGACGATCCGTTTAAGGGCAACATGGACACCGATGCACTGACGGCGCTGATTGAAAAGGAAGGCGTCGACAAAATCGCCTTCGTCCGCATGGAAGCCGGAACCAACCTGATCGGCGGTCAGCCTGTTTCACTCGAGAATTTCTCCGACGTCAGCAAGATCTGCCGAGCCAATGGCCTTCCATACGTCATCGACGCCAGTCTGCTCGCCGACAATCTGCACTTCATCAAAACGCGCGAAGAGGCCTGCAAAGACATGTCGATTCGCGAGATCACCAAGGCGTTCTCCGAGCTGGGCGACGTTATCTATTTCTCGGCCCGCAAACTCGGTCATGTGCGCGGTGGCGGCATCGTCACCAACGACAGTGAAGTATCCGGCGGCCTGCTTGAGATGCTGCCGCTTTACGAAGGTTTCTCCACCTATGGCGGTATGTCGGTTCGCGAGATGGAAGCGATGGTGGTTGGCTTGGACGAGACCATGGACGAGGAGATGATCAACCAGGGACCGATCTTCATCGAGTACATGGTCAATGAGCTGGTTAAGCTCGGTGTTCCCGTTATCACTCCTCCTGGCGGACTCGGCTGTCATCTTGACGCGATGGCCTTCCTCTCCCACGTGCCGCAAGAACAGTATCGCGCTGGTGCCCTGGCATCGGCGATGTACCTTGCCAGCGGCGTACGTGGCATGGAAAGAGGCACGGTCTCGGAAGATCGTGAACCCGATGGCAGCGATCACCTCGCCGCCGTTGAGCTGCTACGCCTGGCGTTGCCGCGTCGCGTCTTCACGCTCTCACAGATTAAGTACACCATCGACCGTATTGCCTGGCTGTACGAAAACCGCGAACTGATTGGCGGCCTTGAGTTCTACGAAGAGCCCAAGGTTCTGCGCTTTTTCTTCGGTAAGCTCAAACCTACGTCCAACTGGCAGACCAGGCTGGTCGAGAAGTTCCGCGCTGATTTTGGTGATAGTCTGTAGGTCAGGCGCCATAGTCAAGAGCTCACCACCGGGCTTCGGTCCGGTGGATGAGAATCAGTGCTGAGGGTGTTGAATTGCACTCAATTATGACCCTGAGACCTCAGCATAACTCATCAAGCCAAGCTGTTTTTGGTAGAATGCGGTATGCAGAAATCCTTCTCAACTCAGTCCGAACTGTTCATCTCAACATCTGACCTCGACCACCCGATTCTTCACAGCCTCGATGATACTGAAGAGTATAGGTCGGATAAACGCCCTATTGCATCACGCCCACGACCATTGGAAGGCTGTTTAGCCCACTTTGCATTCCGAGTACCCCGGGAATCTTCGCCGAATCCCTTGTGCTGCACCGAAAGTGCGGCCTCAATTGCCCATTTTCCCGCCAATGGCTGTTTTCAGACCAGCCGGCATCCTGTCGACCCCATTGTCGGCCAACAACGATAAAGCGGTATTAGCTAAACAGACGGGCTTGTGGGGGTGCGCGAGGATTGGGGATGAGTACCCCTGAATCCATCGGCGATTTCTCCGCCAGATGGTTCAGTATCTTGCTGATGACCGCGGGGTCTTCGATACAAGCAATCACCTTCGCGTTACCACCGCAGGTCCGGCAGGTCTCAACGTCAATATTGAACACTCGTTTCAGTCTCTGAGCCCAGCTCATTGCCACATGGCGTTGCGTGGGCGTTTTCTCATGCTGACCTTCTGCCACTTTCCGGCTGCCCTTGCCCCGCTTGGCCGGGGTCACCCACACCCGGTGTTTGCTGTTCGGCGCAAAGACACCGTGGAACCGGGTCAGGTTGACCCTGGGCTTGGGTACCAGGGCGGCCAGTTTGGCGATAAAGTCCACTGGCTCGAAGATGACGTGAGTCGTGCCATCTCGATACGGGGTTTTCAGCTCATAACGAACCATGCCCTGTTTGGTCAGCGACAGACGCCTTTCAGCGATGGCCGGTCGGCTGATGTAGCGGCACAAACGCTCCAGCTTTTCACGTTGTTTGGCTTTGGCCGCTACACCGGCGTGCAGGGAGAATCCAGCGACGTTACCGACCGCCGGGGCGTCATCGGCATCGCGTTCATCAGGCAGCGTTTGCAAGGTGAAAACTTTACGGCCTTGTTGGGGACCCACCGCAATACGGTAAGTAATGGAATGCCCTCGCAGTTGATCCATCGGCTCTTCATCCAAACCTTCCAGCGCCAGATGAACGCGATGC
>CAYUOY010000254.1:0-3651 GCA_964446495.1 uncultured Woeseiaceae bacterium
CGTTCCGCCCGGATTTCTCGACGGTTGTCAGCAGGATGGTGGCCGCCACAGATAGGCCCCAAAAATAGCGTTCGGGATTCGCTGTTGAAGTATCTCTATTGGCAGCACTCCTGGGCCGCGAATTGACGAACGATCGCGCCGGGTTGGGTTTCTGCGCGAATCTCACAATTTCAGAGGGTTGTCTGCCGGGCCTTAAAGCGCGTCCGTTAGTTCAGGGATGATCTTGAACAGGTCACCTACAATTCCGATGTCGGCCACTTCGAATATAGGAGCATCTTCGTCCTTGTTAATAGCGACAATGGTGCCGGCATCTTTGATGCCGGTCAGGTGCTGGATGGCGCCTGAGATCCCTATTGCGATGTAAAGGTCAGGTGCAATGATTTTGCCGGTTTGTCCCACCTGTAATTCGTTCGCGACATAGCCTGCGTCCACCGCTGCGCGAGATGCGCCGACGGCAGCGCCGATCTTGTCGGCCAGTCCGAAAATCAGATCAAAATTTTCAGCACTTCCCAAGGCACGTCCCCCGGAGACAACGTGGGACGCCGATTGCAAATCCGGACGATCCGAGCTGCCAGCACTGATTTCGACAAAGCGCGTGTGTTGCGGCAAATCCGAGTCATCGCTAACAGACTCCACCGGCGCGGAGTTGTCGGTGCCGACGCTTTTGTACGACGCCGTCCGGATGGTTGCAACGACCGGCAAGTCGGCAGGGGCCTCGACGGTCAGAATGACGTTACCCGCGTATATCGGTCGTTTGAAGGTATGGCTTGCCACCACGCTCATGACGTCGCTCACCTGGTTGACGCCGAGCAGCGCAGCGACACGTGGCATCAGATCCTTGCCAAAGGTGGTCGAGGGTCCGAACAAATGTGAATAGTTGCCAGCCAGCGATACAATTTGTGGCGCAAAAGTGGCGGCAAGCAAATGTTCGTTCGCCGCATTTTCCACGACCAGAATCTTGTCGACGGAGTCAAGTTTTGCGGCCTGCTCAGAGATGCTGCTACCCGCTACGGTCAGTACCAGGACCGTAATCTCAGCAGCGGTCAGTTCAGTGGCGCAGGCGACGCATTTGGCGGTGCTGTCATTCAGGTCCGAACCATCGTGTTCAGCGATTATCAGTACTTTAGACATTAGATCAGCCCCTTTTCTTTCAATGCTTCGATCAGGCCGGCTACATCTTCGACCATGATTCCTTTCTGACGTTGTTCCGGCGGCTCAAAAGTGACATTTGTGAAAGCGGCAGCGGTCTCAATCCCAAGCTCGTCGATGGGCGTAATATCAAGCGGCTTTTTCTTCGCCTTCATGATGTCCGGCAGCTTGACGTAGCGCGGCTCATTGAGTCTCAAGTCGGTGGTAATAACGGCCGGCAAATCGATTTCTACGGTTTCCAGACCAATATCGATTTCGCGCGTTACGGTTGCCGTCGAGCCCTGAATTTCGATCCTGGAGGCGAAGGTGGCCTGGGGACGGCCCCATATTGCTGCCAGCATCTGCCCGGCCTGGTTGTTATCGTTATCAATGGCCTGTTTTCCAAGCAAGACTATTCCAGGTTGTTCCCGATTGACGAGTTCCAGAAAAACCCGCGCGCCTGATAAGGGATCCAGCGGCTCTTTGGTTTCGATCAGGATGGCGCGATCCGCGCCCATAGCCAGTCCCGTGCGCAGCTGCTGTTGAGCTTCAGTCGGGCCTATAGATACAACGATAACCTCGCTAGCCTCGCCACGTTCGCGAATGCGGAGCGCTTCTTCAAGGGCAATTTCATCGAAGGGATTGATGCTCATTTTGACGCCATCCGTCTCGACACCACTGCCATCTGAGCGAACCCTGACGCGCACGTTGTAATCGACAACACGCTTCAGACCTACCATTATTTTTTCCACGAATGGTCTCCCGTTCCGACTCTTTGAGCGCCTTGCCAGCATCTTTGCTGCGGCGCAAAAAACGCGTATTGTCTATGACCGAAGCCGCCTGTACAAGCCAAATGGCAGCGATTTCCGCTCCCATCCCAACATTCATTCGAGGTGCAACCGTCAATGAGCAGCTACCAGACATTAATCTCACCAGACGTGGTCGCCGGGAATCTGGACAACCCGGCATTTCGCATCGTCGATTGCCGACATTCGCTGGCACAGCCTGAGCAAGGGCAGGTGGACTACGCAAACGGCCACATACCGGGAGCCGTTTATGCCAATCTTGATACCGATCTGGCGGCACCAATAAGCAAGGATTCCGGCAGGCATCCGTTGCCCGATGTGAAGTCATTCATTTTGACATTACAGCAATGGGGCATATCCAATGACAGCCAGGTGGTCGTTTACGACGATGCCGGAGGCGGTATTGCGGCCAGACTCTGGTGGATGCTGCGGTGGGTGGGGCACCTGGATGTCGCGGTCATTGACGGCGGCATGGCGGCCTGGACTCGCGGTGGACATTCGACCAGCCAGGAGTCCCTACCGCCCGCGACGGGATCGTTTGTCGGAGTCGCGGACTCTGGCGCCGTCTGGAAGGTGGAGGCGATCGAGTCATGGCTGGCGGCAGGTGAAGGGTTTCTGCTGATCGATGCGCGTGCTGCCGCCAGATACCGGGGCGAACAAGAACCTATAGACCCGGTCGCCGGGCACGTGCCAGGCGCGCTCTGCTTGCCCTTTACCGACGTACTGCATGAGGACGGTACCTGGCGCACAGTGGAGGAGGTCAGGACCTGTTGGGAGGGTGTTATTCCGATCGCGCCAGAGGTCCCCTGGGGCGTGATGTGTGGCTCAGGAGTGACGGCCTGCCACCTGGCGTTGTCGGCAAATATAGCTGGATTGCCGGATCCGTGCCTTTACGTGGGCTCCTGGAGTGAGTGGTTGCGTGATTCCAGTCGGCCAATCGCCACCGTTGAGACTCGCCCGTCCGAATGAGCTTGATCAGGACCTTGCCGACTGCGGATATGGACTGAACTTAATATCGATTCAATGCGTCCGAAGAATTAATTGAAGTTCATTGAGCAAGCGGATGATTTTGTTAGATAAGTGAATAATATGCTAGTAAAAGCCCTTAAAATACAAATACTAATAATGGTTACTTTAAGTGGATGCTCAACAACATCCGGTGATGTGAACGATGCCTACAGTGCCGATAAACCGAGTAAATATTTCGGCACTGATTGCATCCTGATCCGGACTATCCGAGACTATAGTCCGTTGGACAATATGCACCTGTTTATTACCGGTGCAGGCAAAAGGACCTATTTTGTCGCATTGGCTCGACCCTCGTACGACATGCGAGGATCGGGCAGTTTACGGGTTGAGTCGAGAGACGAACAGCTGTGCTCATTTGGCGGCGATGCCATTGCTTTTGGTAGTTTTTCCCGCGATAACGTAAGGGTGCAGTCCATCAGTCGGGTTACGGCTGAAGAGCAACAAGAGATTTTGATTCGGTTTGGGTTAATCGAACCCGCCGGACGAACAGCCCCGGAAGAGCCCCCCGAGATAAAGGGCGCCGAGGTTGAAGAGCTAGACTGAGTCGGATAGCAGTTGGGTCATATGATCGGCTGCGGCGTTTCAGTCGCGCAATCCGCAATCTCCGTGCGGACCCGCCCGGCCAACCTTCGCGGTTGGCCGGGTTTTTTATTTTGCCAGCATGATGACCACTGCAACCATGGTGAGC
>CAYUOY010000255.1:0-3605 GCA_964446495.1 uncultured Woeseiaceae bacterium
GTACAGACAATTCGTCGTCAACAATACACACCAACTTCGATGCATTATCCATCGTCAGATATTACGTGGAGTCGCGGGGGTGGAATATTGGACCTTAGTCCTACGTTTTGGCACATTGCGGCGTGCGTTATCCACGCCGTTCGTAGATCATGGGCCTTTGGTCCAATACCCGACCAATTCGCTCTTTGCTACAGTCTCGCTGCCTGCCTCTATGAGGCGTCTTTTCACTTTTGCGAGGAATCGATTATGAATACTTACATGCGGTCCGCCAAGTCAAAATTCGCTGGCACTCTACTGTTGCTATCAATTGTGATGGCTGCGCCTGCGCACGCCGCGAAGGAATTGCCGAAGACGACGCACGATGGATTGGAGTTAGTTGAGAATACCAAACTGCGTGCGGTCTATATGACGAAGGGAGCATCGCTTGACCAATACAAACGCGTCGCACTACTGGACTGCTATGTTGCCTTCACGAAAAATTGGCAGCGAGATTACAACTCGAACACCGTGGGCCTTGATCGACGAATTAGCGATAAGGAAATGGAAACTATCAAGAACAGAGTCGCTGCGGAATTCAAGAAAGTATTCACTGCAGAACTGGAAACGAAAGGCGGTTACGAAATAGTTGATCGTACCGGAGCGGATGTACTGGTTATCAGGCCAGCAATCATTAATCTGGATGTCACCGCACCAGACCAGATGACTGCTGGCATGAGCAGGACGTACACTGCTGACTCCGGACAAATGACTTTGTATATGGAGCTATACGACTCGGTATCTAACTCAATTATCGCGCGCGTTATTGATCCAGAGGGGGCACGTGGCTCCGGGTTTACCATGCGGGCAGATCGCGTATCAAACACAGCAGATGCGGATCGCATCATGAGAAAGTGGGCCGACATTCTGCGAGGTCATCTGGGAGCGGTCACCAAGAAATAGTGCAAGTTATCGACGTGGGATGCACGCCGTGTGAGGTGATTCTTAACGTCTTGCGCAGCGTCATTGAAGGAGTGTAATGAAAAGTCGGTATACGATCCGTTTCATCGTGCGTGGGTTCTCCCGCGTGGCTCTGTTCGTTTTTGCGTGCTCCAGCGTGCAGGCCGAAACAAATTCCGTAACGCACCCAATAGTGGATGATCGCTTCAGCATATATTTCGGCGGGTTTTTTCCGCAGGTCCGTTCAGATATCCGGCTGGACCGTGATACGGGCGGCGGCAACGGGGATGATGTTTCCCTCGAAGATGCGCTGGGCCTGAAAAACAGTGACACTGTCAGTTGGGGCGGGGCGGTCTGGAGGATCGAGGGCCGCCATAGGTTGGAAGCCGAATACCTCCAGCTCAACCGCTCCGGCACCCGCGGTGCGGTGACCGATCCCTTCCAGATCGGAGACCACATTGTCCAGATTGGCGCCAGGGCGGAAACGCAGTTTGATATGGCAATAGGCAGGCTGACCTACGGATATTCTTTCTTTCAGGATGAGAGGACTCATTGGGCCGTCGAGGCCGGTTTGCACTGGGCCGAGTTGGCTACCGAGATTGCGCTCAGTGGTGCCATCATCGATATCGAGACCAATACTGAGATCGTGGCTGGATCGTCGGTGACTGAGGCGGGTGACGTCAGCGCTCCGTTGCCGCATCTCGGGCTTAGTTACAGCTATGCAATAACGAACGAGGTTTTGGTCCGCGCGCAGCTCATGGGGTTCGCGCTGAGCGTCGGAGATTACTCTGGAAGTCTGATTGATGCAGGTTTTGACCTGGCGTATTCACCTTGGCGGCATTTCGGCATTGGTGCCGGATTCAGGTACTTTGATCTTCGACTTGAAGCTGGAAAGAACAGTCTCAATGGCGAGTTTCAGTTCGAATACTGGGGGCCAACGCTGTTCGCGGTGATTAATTTCTAAGGCGGAGTGAGTGGCCAATAAAGCCGTGACCAATAGAGGTTTTCCGGGCGGTTGTACTGCCAACGAATAGGGACAATCAAATGGAGTTCAAAACACTCGCACTTCACGGCGTAACCGTCTTCATAGGCTTCTTCGCCATTATGAATCCAGTTGCAAACCTGCCCGTCTTTCTGGCAGTGACAGCGGGGGATGATACGGATACCCGCAGGGCCGTCGCTCGGCGAGCGCTGCTGTTGGCATTTTTCCTGATCGCTGTATTTAGCATTCTGGGGAAGTTCGTATTCGAAATGTTCGGTATAGGGCTTCCAGCGCTGCGCCTGGTTGGTGGAATCCTGGTGCTAAAAATCGGTCTCGACATGCTCAATGGCACCGGCTCGGCGGTACAGACTCCCAGCGAGCAGCACCAGAAGGACAGCCGGGACGCCGCCCTGAGTGTCGCGATCACCCCGTTGGCGCTGCCACTTCTGGCGGGGCCCGGCACCATCGCCACCGCGATGAATTTCTCCGCGGGCGAGGGCGCGCTGGAGATGGGTGTCACGGTCCTGGCGTTCAGTTTGCTTTGCCTGGTGACCTATGCGGTTTTTCAATCTGGTGAGGCGTTTGTGAAGTACATCGGGGCGTCCGCGCTCGGCGTCATCACCCGATTAATGGGGCTGATCCTGGCGACTATCGGGGTGCAGATGGGTATCGCCGGCATCAAAGGTGCTTTCCAATTGCCGTGAGTGCCGGCTCCACGCACTTCGTCTCGGAATTCCGGAGTTTTATCGTGCAAGGAGAGTGACAATGAAACAACGGACCTTCGATGCCAGTCGTACCAGCGCACTGAGTGACGGCGTGTTCGCTATCGCGATGACGTTGCTGGTGCTTGATCTGAAGTTGCCGGATTTGGCGTCGGGATCGCAAAGTATCACGTTCGCGCAAGGGCTGCTGGGGCAGGGGCCGCGGTTCGCATCGTGGTTCCTGAGCTTCGCGATCCTGTGCCGATTGTGGATTATGCAACATGCGGTACTCACACGAGGAGACACAAGATCTCGCAGTTTCGTCGGCTGGAACTTTCTTTTCCTCGGCGCTATTTCCTTTCTGCCGTATCCAACTTCGCTGCTGAGTGAGCATCACGATCAATCGCTATCGGTGATCCTTTTCTCGTCTGTCCTGTTTTCCCTATCGCCGCGATGATATTTCAGCGCCGGAGCGAACACGCACAACTGCCAGTCGATTAGCCACGTATTGGACCAAGGTCCAATGGACGTACTCATATTCCACTGGTAGTTTAACCGTCGTCGAAACGGTAACCCCCCGGAAACGCGATACCGCCAAGTCTTAACCCGCTTCCTTGGCCCGATAAAAAACTGCGCAGGAATTAGAGACTAATGTATAAAAAACCGATTAGATTGCCAATCGCTGCCACTGGTCTCGGAATGTCAGCGAACACGATATTTGCAAAGGACACCGATGCCCCTTCCACAAAACGCACCCGTTACGCCGGCCCACCCGACCCACAACACACCGGCCAGCGCGGCCGAAGCCGCTACGGACCCGTCGGCGAACTGTTCGTCCTTGATTCGTGGATTTTTCAGGCGAAGCACGCGAGTTGGGGAATCGGCCCGGCGGCGATGTACTTGTACAAGGGCGTGCCGAAATACCTGTTTGGCATCGTCGGCTACAACCTGACCTCGGTGGCGGGGGATGACAACCGCGCAGACGT
>CAYUOY010000256.1:0-3580 GCA_964446495.1 uncultured Woeseiaceae bacterium
CAAGATTGAATAAATTGTAAACGGCAGCATGCACTGTCAGGAATCGCTGGGCTTGTTGCGGTGACTTGAATCGACGCATGCCTCGTTCTCGAACCCGCGTTGGCTGATGCGAAAGCTCTGCCCTGTTGTTGGCATACTGCGATGTATCATGAATCGTTTCGGGAATCAGTTCACGATGTGCGACGCCGTAGCTTCTCAACTTGTCCGTTACTATCTTCCTGGGCTCCATTCGATGTGCCTTCAATAGTCGTCGGAAGAAGTGCTTAGCGGCCTTGCCGTCGCGTCGGCGCTGTAGAAACACATCGACGACTTCTCCGTCCTGGTCGACAGCTCGCCATAAACACTGCTGCTTACCATCAATCGTCACGAATACTTCATCGATGAAAAATGTATCGCCAAAACCTTGATGACGATGCTTCAATCGCCTCGCATATTTAGGTCCAAACTTGTTACACCCCAAGCGAACAGATTCATAACTTACGACAATACTGCGAACAGCCAACAAATCTTCGATATCCCGGTGGCTTAAATTGAACCGATAATAGAGCCACACGGCGTGTTGAATGATTTCCGGCGGAAATCGATGACCTTTGTACTGATTTTTGGATACACTCATTTGCGCCATTGTCTCGCAGCGACCGTTAATTTGTCAGTACCATTTGGTTCGTCGCCGATTCATGGCGCACCCGCTTCAAGCACCTTTGGCGCGTTTCAGGTCTGTCGAGTGTGAATTCAAGTATACTGAACTCGACATTCTGCAAGCGCCAGAAAAAGAACAAACAAATCGCACTGCAGAACGGAGAAATAACCTTGGGGGGGGTAGCTCAATGTGCTTGTTTCATCGACCTGCTGCGGTTGCCGCAGCATGCCTGATTGCAATAATTTACTCTAGCGTCTTATTTGCCGACACTGTCGTCGAGGTAGAAGAAGAAGCGCTCGGTTTGACTGAGCAAGCGGATACGGAAGACATCGTTGATCCACAAAGTGCCACGGCAACGGCTAATGCATTGCAAGGCGATATCGATGTCATTCTTGTTGGAACCGACATCGTTGATGAGGCGGCGGTTGGAACGGCGATGGCAACGGGTGTCAATGCGTTGGCCGGCGATGACGAAGTTACCCTCTCGAATACGATTGACGCGACGTCTGACGCAACGGCGAATGCCGGTGATGTTTCCGTTGCCATAGTGGGCGATGTCTCCATTTCCTCGGCCTGGAACGGTGGCGCTGTCGCGACATCGACAGCGACAGGCGTGGCCGGTGCTGATGGTGCCGATTCACTCTCCAATGTGTCAACCGTTACCTCAACAGCCAATTCAGCGTCGAATGCAGGCCAGTTTTCGGCGCCGGCCGTATTGGCAGTTACCGTCCTGACGACACAATCAAGCGCCAATTCAACGGGTCTTGCTGGTGGTGAAGGGGACAACGTCATCTCCAACACCGGCATTACCGTTAGCAACAGTTCTGCTACCGCAAATTCAGCCAGTGTCGACATAACTCCAGTCGGGCTGGTGGTGAATACCGGCAACGTTTGGGAGGGAGGGACAGCCGCGACCGCCACTTCCGTCGGTATCAGCGCCGGCGCCGGGGCGGACACTATTGATTCGACGAATCAATTGTCGGCGAGCGCTGACTCCTCGACGAGTGCAACGGCTGTTTCCGCCACTCTTGCTGGTGTCGCCATAGCCAGCGTGGCAACCACCGCTATTTCCGAGTCGACCGGCATCGCCTCGGGTGCGGGCAACGACATCATCACGGTCGATGGCATCTTCAACTCCACCGCAGACAGTAACGCCTACGGGAACCAGGTGGCAGTGGCTGTTAAGGGAGTGGCCGCGGCACCCAATTCGCGGTGGGACGACGGCACGACCTCAGAAGCAACCGCCACCGGGATTCAATCCGGTGAGGGTGATGATTCGATCACGTTGATCGACTCCGGCGTGATGACAACGACCGGTAACGCGACGACAGAAACAGCAGCGGCATCGATAACGCTTGCAAAGGGAGGTGGCGTTCTGGCAAGCGTTGCACACGCGCTCACCGACATTCAATCGTTGGCCAATGCCAATGCCACCGGAATCGACGCGGGCGACGGCGACAACACTATCGAGAACAAAGGCGAAAACTCTGTTTTTGCTGAATCTCTGGTTGTGTCGACTGAGATATCTTTGTCGCTAAAGGGCAAGAATAACAACATTCTCAACAAGATCATCGGTTTCCTGGTCGAAGCCGCAGGGTCGACATCAACAGCAACCGCCAGGGGCGTGGTAACAGGCGATGGCATCGACACGATTACCAACACGGGCATCATTGCAGCGAACGCTACGGCGACCCTGCCGTCGTTAGGCATCGGTCTGGCAGTGGCCGGCGGTCCAAGCGTTAATCTGAAATCTGTGGTCGATTCATCAGCGACGGGCATCGAAAGCGGTGCAGGAAATGACGTTGTTGTAAATGGCATCGTGCCAGATCCGGCATTGCCACCGCCTGTGGATACGAGCGAAATTTCTGCGGTTGCAACGAGTACGGCCATTTCGCTCGGAGTTGGAGTGACGGGTTCAGGCAGGGGTGCCGTGTCTGGCAATCTGGAAACAACCGCCGCAACTGCTGGCATTCGAACTGGCAGCGGCGACGACGCCGTGACGAGCAAGAGCAGCATCACTGCCGATGCGTCAGCCTCATCAGAGATCGTCAGTTTTGCGGCGAACCTCGGGCAGCCGGAAAACGACGGAGGAGAGCCTAGTAAAGGCAAGGTCAAGGTTTCTGCGACATCGACCGCTGCCGCGACGGCTGTTGGTGTTGATACCGAGGGAGACAGAACAAGTACCTTCATCGATTCGGGTATTGACGGTGACGCCTCGAGCGCCGGAATAAATTTTCGTTACATGGAGGCCATCGAGGCCGATACGGACAGCGTTCTCAATGACGGTTCGATTACCGTCAGTGCCGATTCATCGGCAACCACCACTCAGGCGGCCGGACAGCAAAAGGGAGCAACGACGGCCAAGACTAAAGTGTCGGCTTCGTCGGATGCGCTCGCTATCATTACCGGAGGCGGTGACGACACGATCACCAATAATGGGATGATTGATGTCGATGCGACCTCTATCACCAGCACTGCAAGTGTAGCCGTTGTTCTTGGTACTGGCCGAGCCGTAGTGAGGAGCGGCGGAACCGGTGCCTCGTCGACCGCCACTGGAATCGCGGGAGACAGCGAGAACCGGAGTCTCATGATCGAGTCGAGCATGAGCGGGGACGACGATGGTTCATCGATCATCCTGGCTAACACCCGCGTCGCTGCCAGTGGCGATGACACAATTACCAACAGCGGTGACATGAATGTCTTTGCGAAATCGGAAGCCTATGGCTTCGATGCGGCGATAACCAGTAAGAACGTATCGGCGAGCCTGTCCGCCGCATCCTCGAATTCACGCAGCTCCGGAATCATCGCGGGCGACGGCGCTGATGTGGTCACAAACGGCGGCAGTCTGATTGCAGCATCAGAAGCAATAACGGCTGTCATTGGTGCATCGCTAACTGCCGATGTCGGACTCGCGGTTGCTGTCAGCGTAGGAAATTCCGC
>CAYUOY010000257.1:0-3552 GCA_964446495.1 uncultured Woeseiaceae bacterium
AATCCGCCTCTGATTCCGATCAGTGGTGGCGATGATGATGACGACGAGGACGATGATGATGACGACGACGACGACGATGATGACGATGACGACGATTAATCTGTACTGACTCTGGTCAACCCGGAAAACCCCGCGTTTATCGCGGGGTTTTTTTGTCTGGTCCGCGCGCCGATGGGTCCCTTTCCGCTAACAAGAGGCAGCCGCGTCGCCTCATAGTTTCGTATGATCTATCGCTCCAGCGGTTCATCTTCCGCCACCTAACGAATGCCGGCAAGAAGACCCACCGGCGGAATTGTTGGACGTAGTTTACTTATCTATTTGGGCAAACCGCCCACAAATGACACAACAATCGCAATTGCGGCCACTACATCGGCGATTTGCGCGAATTCATTTAGTGCCAGCTTCTTCATCGTGTTCCCGGATCAATTACTGATAACCAGATGCTTCCCGATCAGGGAGCATCGCAATCGTAGCACCTCAACGACAGCTATCCGATTTTGGCCGCCGGTTTTGGCGACCTGAAATGTTAATCGATTGCCTCGAACGAACCTGTACCGCGCGTAACATCCATAGGCTCTATACCAGATTGGGCGCATGCTTCGATCCGTCGTTTGAATTTCTTCATGGTGACAGTCTGCTGCAGTGAACACGCCGGTAACAACACGCTGAAGGCGAATTTGTTGTTACGGTACAACGTAAATGTACCCGCCAGCGGCTTTTTCCTGCGTTTTTGACTTGTCATTTACGACAAAGTCGCCTAGTGTCTGTTCGAGCATACAAAATCATTGGCAAGAGGCTGGGGGGCGCTTGAGAAACAACATAATCTTATTGGCGATGATAATTCCGATGGTTTTAGGGCCAAACGTCGGTCATGCTATTACAGATCTTAGTACCCCCACCGAAGCAGCCGATCAGTCCACCCGTGAAAATCACACTAACGGATCGGTTGCGGATCCCATGTCCGAACATGGCGATGAAGAGCACGAATTGGATTGCTGCCATACCAATTGCGTGTGTTGCACGGTCCAGGGTGAAATCGTAACCAGTCAAGACGGCATTTCGACCACTCGTGATCGAACCGCCAAATTTAGATTTCCCTACATACCGAACCCTCATCTGGAAGGCCTCCTGCGCCCACCAAAATTCGGCTAATCACAGGAAAGGTGCGTCTGTCTTTTATGGCGCAAATTCCGAGTGATGCCAGCCAAGCTACCCGAAATTCAAGTATTTACTGAGTTCTGTATTTACTGAATCGGCGCTTGCATTAGCACCAACATACTGGCTTCTGCCAGGGATCGTAAGTCGTTGGTGGTATTCAATTGAAGCATCTCTCTGTCATTTGCCGCAGCATTTTTGCTGTACCAATTAAAAGACACGAAATCAAATTTGATTCCAGGCTTGGCGGCTGGTTTGCCGTAGAGCTCAGGCGTACACAACTATTTGTTCGCTTATCAAGAATTACAAAATTTGGGAAAATGCTATGAAAATTTATTTACATAACAAGTACAAGCCAATGGTCATTGCGCTTGCGTTCGCGAGTGCATCTCTATTTATGCAACCCGTAATGGCACAAAGCTCCGGGTCAGACGATGACACAGAGGTCGTTGAAGAAATCATGACTATCGGTTCCAGAAGTCACAGGGAACGAACGATCTCTGATTCACCGGTACCGATTGATGTTCTGTCGGCAGATGACCTCAAGTCGATGGGTGGAATCGTCGATCTAACAGACAGTCTGAAGAATCTGATTCCTTCCTATACTGCGACGCGCGCAAGTGGTGACACCAGTGCTTACGTTCGTCCTACATCGTTGCGCGGTACTGCACCAGATCAGACGCTGGTATTAGTGAATGGCAAAAGAAGGCATCGATCTTCAGTCATTCAGTTTTTCGCACCAGCGGCCGGAAGTGGCTCACACGGTGTTGACATCGCCATGATCCCTTCAATTGCGCTGAAACGTATTGAAGTACTGCGTGATGGTGCATCGGCACAATATGGCTCTGATGCGATTGCCGGTGTAATCAACTTCGTCACCAGGGATAACAGGGAAGGCGGCGAGTACCAGATACGGTACGGCCAGCATTTCGAAGGTGGGTCAGACGAAGCTAACTACACGCTTTCCGCAAACCAGGGCTTTGGACTCGGCGAAGACGGTTTCGTGAATCTCAGCCTGGAATATCAAAGCAACGACGCGCTTTCGCGTGGCTTACAGCGCCCGGCAGCTCAGGACAATATCGATAATGGCGCAATCGGCGTTGGCGAAGACTCGCCTTTCGGCGACGGTCCTTTGGTGCAAACCTTCGGTCGAGTCGAAACCAGCGGAACGAGATTTTTCCTGAATTCCGGTCTGGATATAAACGACTCGACTTCCTGGTATGGACGCGTGGGATACGCCGACACGAAGGGTCGCTTCAGATTCTTCTACAGAGCTCTGAACGCCGTAGACGAAGCGTTGGAGCCTCTCGTCGACCTTGGATATGACGGTGACTTGTTGCTGACAGGTTATACCCCGTATCTGGACGGTACTCAGAAAGATATCAGCATCTCCACGGGTGTCAAAGGCGAGTTCGACGGCGGCACGACCTGGGATGTTAGTTTTGGTTACGGCAAGAACACCATGGATCTGTTCCTGAACAGGGAGATCAACCCCAGCCTTGGCCTGACACCTTTAGGTCAGATTCCGCAATTTGCTTTCAAAACCGGCGGATACGAGCAGGAAGAGCTTCTCTTTAATGCCGATTTTTCGACAGCCATTTCGGATTCGATCAATTTGGCATACGGTGCAGAATGGCGTGACGAAGCCTGGACAACCAACGCCGGCGAGCAGAATGCCTGGGCTGACGCGAATGGCGTCGAAGGTGCCGGAGTGGACGGCAGAATCGGGCCAAGCGATGCTGGCACGTGGGATCGTTCAAACTATGCGGTCTACGTGGATATCGAGCACGATATTACTGAGCGATTATTGCTGCAGTATGCTGCAAGATACGAGGACTTCACGGATTTCGGCGGTGTCTTGACTGGCAAACTCGCAGGTCGATTCAGGGTGACCGATTCGTTCGCTTTCCGCGGTGCCGTATCAACTGGTTTCAAGGCGCCAACGCCGGGACAAGCCAATGTCAGGGCGACGGTTAGTTCGGCCGATCCTGCCACTGGAATCCTGCTCATCCAGGGCCTGGTACCGGTGACGGATCCACGCGCCATTGCTGCGGGCGCTACGCCGTTGACAGAGGAAACGACGTTGAACCTCAGCGCCGGCATGACGGCTGAACCATTCGAAAATACCAGCGTTACTCTCGACTTTTACCAGATCAGCGTTGATGACAGAATTTATCGTACGGATAGAATCGAGGCTGGTGACGGATCAACTATTTCGTTCTTTACGAATACGTTGGATGTCGAGCATTCTGGTGTTGACCTGGTCGTGACTTCGGTTGTGGATTGGGGTAGCGACGAAAGCACTTCGTTTTCTTTCGCTTACAACTACAACAAAACCGATGTAACCCAGGTGAGGTCGATTAACGGTTTTCAGCCGGTCCAGGATGATGCTGTAGA
>CAYUOY010000258.1:0-3550 GCA_964446495.1 uncultured Woeseiaceae bacterium
TCCGGGGCAAAAGAAAGGACGAATCTTACATCTGGCTTGAGCTGGCAACGACGCCCTACGACGTAGATGAAATTGAGTGTGTTTTGCTGTTTGCGCGTGACATTTCTGTGCGTAAAAGAGCCGAAGAGAAATTGGTAGTGGCGGAGAATCGCTTCCGGATTATTGTCGACAACGCACCGGATGCGATGATCATCAGCGGGAGGTCCGGCGACATAACAACGACCAACAAAGCTGCACAAGAGATGCTCGGATTCAGTCAGTCAGAACTTGTATGTATGCGGATTGACGATCTTGTTCCCGAAGTAGGCAAGAGCTTGCAAGCCGAAATGGGAGCCGAATTTCCTGAGGCACCAACAGCCAGGCGACTTGGGGCCGATCGTACTATTTATGCGCGCCCGCGGGAGGGCCCTCAAGTACCTGTAGAAATTTTCTTCAGCTCAATTCGCATCCAGGACGAAATCTATTCGGTTGCCGCTCTTCGCGATATTTCCACGCAGTTAGATGCGTTGCAGGCGGCCCGCGATAGTGAGGCGAAAGCCAGGAGTCTCTTTAACTATGCGCCAGGTGCCATTGCCGTTGTCGATGTCGCAAGTGGGCGCATTACCGAAGCGAATCAAACAGCGGCGGATATGTTCGAATATCCGGTGGAAGTGCTCGTCGGAATGCACACCAGCCAGATTCGCCCTGAGTTTCAACCGAGCGGTATTTTGTCCTCAGATTTAGCGAAAGAGAAATACGAAGCGGTGATAGCGGGCGATCAGACTGTCTTTCAGTGGACCGGACTGACATCCCGTGGCAAGGAGATTCGATGTGAAAACAGAATGCTCCTGCTGCCCGGGGAGGATTACTTGGCAGTTCGTATCAGTTCAGTCGATATCTCTGATCGAATTGAAATGGAGACAGCAAGAGCAGAGGCGTACGAACTAAAAATACGGGCAAAGGCTGCTGAACAGGCCAGCGAGGACAAAAGCAGGTTTCTTGCTCATATGAGCCATGAAGTCAGGACGCCGATGAATGGAATCATGGGGCTCCTGGAAGTTATTAGCCATTCCTCACTTGATCGCGACCAGAAAGAGCTCTTAGCGGTGACTCAGCGTTCTGCTGAAATGATGCTGCAAATTCTCAACGATATTCTTGATTTTTCCAAGATTGATGCGGGCAAACTGAAGTACGAGCAGGTCCCCGTAGATACTCGCGGGGCAGCTGAACACGTCGTGGCGGTTCTTGGCGCGACGGCATTCGAAAAAGGCCTTGACCTTCTATTGTATGTGGAACCGGAAGTCCCGGTGGAGGTAGTAGGCGATCCCCTTCGTTTGCGACAAGTCCTGTTTAATCTCGTCGGAAACGCAGTGAAGTTTACTGAGAGTGGCTTCGTATTTCTCAATATTACCAGGGAGAAAGGCAATAGCCCGTGCAGCGTCCGATACTCAGTCTCCGATTCTGGCATCGGCATCTCGCCTGATGAACTCGCCGGGTTATTCACTGCATTCTCACAGGCCAAGGCGTCGACCACACGAGAATTTGGCGGCACCGGGCTCGGCCTCACGATTGTCAAGAGTATCGTAGGACATCAAGGCGGGCACCTCAAGGTCGACAGCGTAGTAGGAAAAGGATCGACGTTCTCTTTTGTTCTCGATCATGACGAATCTTCCTGCCCAAGTAAGTCAGGCATGGATTCGCCGATTTTGGATTGCCGCGTACTGATTCTGGGAGAGCGGGGCAAGCGCACGAATTTGATTACGCGCGTGATTGAGGCGTACGGTGGCGCCAGTGAAGTAATAAATGATGGGTGGTCACCCGATGCGATTACCGAGCGTCTTGCCAAAGCAGTAAGCGCAAACGCTGTATTTACGCATCTTTATCTGGCACAGGAGGTCGGTGTGGATCGGATGAAGGCGATCGCTGGCCCGATCTTTGGTGAGATATCACTACCGTCGATTCCACTGATTATTGCCGAAGGAGGTTCCCAACATGACAGCCGTTTAGATGCGTCAGTGTTGCAAATTGCACGTACGCCGCTGACATCGGGACGACTGTATTCTGCTTTCGCCAATGGGTCCGGTCAATACGGAGTCGAACATCGCACCAGTCTGGTGGTGGGGGAAGTACCAAGCTTGGAGAAAGCTTGCAGGGAGGGCCGACTGATCCTCCTTGCCGAGGACAATTCAACGAATCAAATGGTCATGGGGCGCCAGTTGTCCCTGCTCGGATTTGCACACGAAGTTGCTGACAATGGTGCCGCGGCGTTGTCGATGCTACGACAAGGCAAATACGGCCTTCTTTTGACCGATATCAACATGCCGAAAATGGATGGCTACGAACTTGCTCGCACCATCAGGCAGGATGAGAAAAAACAAGGCGCCGAGACTCCTATGCCAATTATCGCTATCAGCGCAGTGACGAAGGGCGACGATGCAGGTACTAATCTTCCGTTCGGTATGGACGAATATTTGTCGAAACCCATGAAGCTTCAGAGCCTGAAAGATGCCCTCGATCGTTGTTTGCCGCCGCTACCCGGTGATCGGGACGCGGATTCTACGCACAGCCAACAGCGCCCATCGCCACCCCCCCCTTTATCATCGCATCTACGGTTCGAGGCTATTGGTGATCTATTTGCTGGCGAGCCATACGACCGCACTGAGATACTGCTGGATTTTCAGCAGTCAGCATCTGACAGTCTCGCAAAATTGGGCCGTGATTTTGCAGCCAGTGAAATGGGAAAGGTGACCGACGGCGCGCATAAACTTAAGTCGTCGGCTCGTACCATTGGTGCCGACCAAATGGCAGAGTTTTGCCAGGCAATCGAACAAGTGGCGAGTACTGGGGATCGAGCGGAGATTGAGAGTCTCGTGACCGCACTCAATGAAGAATTCGTGGTCTTGCGGGACGATATCATAAGGGAACTAGCGGGAAACTGAGTGCTACGATGTGGCGGCAATTGCGTTTATGCGTGACCCACATACAGAGTGATAATTCAGTAGGCGACTCATGAATTCTAATTCAAACTGGACAGGACCAGGAAGCGAGAAGGCCAACGCTCGACTGCCTGAGCGGATCGGTCCGTATCGCATTCTTGAACTGATTGGTGAGGGTGGCATGTCGTTTGTCTATCTCGCTGAACAACGCGAGCCGATGGCACGACGCGTGGCACTAAAGGTCATGAAGCCCGGCATGGATACGCACGATATGCTGGCGCGATTTGAGTTTGAGCGCCAGGTCTTGTCGCAATTGAGCCACTCGCATATTGCTCGCATTTTCGATGACGGCGAAACTGAGGATGGCTATCCTTACTTCGTAATGGAGTACGTCCCGGGGCAGACTCTCGTCGATTACTGCGATAGTCAACGATTGAGTCTACGGGACCGATTGGCTCTTTTTCGGGGCGTTTGCCTGGCCGTTCAGCATGCCCACCAGAAAGGCGTAATTCACCGTGATCTGAAGCCTTCTAACATTCTGGTTACAATCGAGAACGACCAACCGATTCCGAAGATCATCGATTTCGGCATTGCCAAGGCGACGACGCGCAGTGCCGGTGATCGGAGTGCCCATA
>CAYUOY010000259.1:0-3499 GCA_964446495.1 uncultured Woeseiaceae bacterium
CTTGTCACCATCGGTTTTTATACCGCGCACTTCACCGGCTACCAGCCACAAACCAGCGACAACACAGAGTTTTGTGGTGAGTTCCCGGATGTGGGCGAAACCATTATGGTGCTCGACTACCTGCACAAAAGCCTGGGCGAGGTTCCGGTTGATTTTCGCATCATCCACGATGTCGTCGGAAAAGGTGACTTCGTGCAATACGAAGATGTTGAGGGGCTTGAGAACATCGATGAATTGACGGTGTTCTACCAACCACCGGTCGTCAAGGCAAATGAGACGATGAATATTACTCACGTTTTTGTGGACGAAGGTAGTTACATAGGAATTGTCACGGCAGGACATCCAACCAACGACAATATCTACACGGCCGTATTTCCTTTCACGGTCGGCGTCAGCAGGTTTCCGTGGGCGGTTTCCTCGTTAATGCTGGCGATCGTAATTGGCGGTCTTTTTCTGTGGCGCATGATGACTGTCGGGAAGTCGAAGCAGGCATGATTACATTTATGAGAAAAAACGGCGGCTGGCTGCTGGCACTAATCGTTGCCCTGTTGGCGTTTCCGCCGCAGTGGTATCCATACTCTGCGCGACTCAAGCTGACCGCCTGGTTTGGCGCCGCTGACTATCGTCCATTGCCAGCGTCAACAGACCCGGTTGTGTTGAAGCCCGAGATTTTCTGCCCGCCTGACGTCCCGGGCTGGCGTGCCGCACAGACGATCGATGGTGTCGAAATCGCTGAGTCACGACCGTGTGTGGCGGACAATCCGTATGCGGTTGCAGCCTTTGTTCGCGGGACAAACAACGTCGATGCAGCAACGCTCATGAGGAGCGGCCTGACCAGCGATGCCGTAGTAAAAGGTCGGGATCTCGATGGCGACGGCGATCCCGATGAGATTCACATACGCCTGGAAGTCGTGGAGCTTAACGGCAGCTCGCCGGTATCAGCCAATCCCGTCACGAAATACGACATAGCGCCGGGCATCAGCCCCGGACTATGGGTATTCGCACCAAAGTTTGTCGGCATGGCGGTCGAGAACTTCGAGTCGAACGAGGCACGTTACTCTTTGCGCCTGCCATCGCCGGCTATTCGCATCGAACAGGGTGATCACGTAAAAATCACGCTCGAAAACACACACTACATGCCGCACACACTGCATTTGCACGGTGCAGATCATGGGTTTGTCAGCTCATCCGGCGAAGGTAATGACGGTGTTCCGTTGACGGGCGGGATACCCGTTTTGCCCGGCGAAGCCCGGACCTACGAACTGGAACCTCGAGAAGCCGGAACTATGTTTTACCACTGTCATGTACAGCCGCAAGTGCATGTGCAAATGGGATTGCAGGGCTTGTTCGTTATCGAGGAAAATCGCCCCAACAACTGGGTGCAGACTATGAATATCGGTGCCGGCCTTGTGCGAGCACCGGCGAAGGCGGTTCGCGAGAGCTACGATCATGAATACGATTTGCACTATCTCGATCTGGACAAGGAACTGAGCGAGCGGATTCAGCGATACAACGATCCGCGCTTGATTACACAGTCGATGCATCGCGACTATGACATCACGGATGCCAATGTTGATTATTTCACCCTAAACGGTCGTTCCTTTCCTTACACGTTTCGGGAGTCGTTACTGGTAGCGGAAGAAGGCGAATCCATCAAGTTGCGGGTCGTGAATGGCGGTAGCAAGGGTATATCGCTGCACACACATGGGCACAAGTTCACGATCACCCACCGCGACGGAGTGGCATTGCCAGAAGCCGTGCAGTCGCCACAGGACGTTGTCTGGATGTCGACGTCGCAGCGTGTCGATCTCAAACTTGAATTTGAGAATGATGGGCTGCATTCGTACGGGCCAGGTATCTGGCTTTTTCATGATCACCAGAACAAAGGTGTGACGACGGACGGAATTGGCCCGGGTGGCAATATTAGTGCCATTGCCTATGGCGAATACATGGATGAGAATGGCTGGCCGCAGACTCGTGGCGTACCGTTCGATCAATATTTCACGAGTGACTATTACCGCAGGGAAGTTCCGGTCTGGGAAAGTTACGCGCCCGGACTTTTTTCGGATCCGGGGACGGATAAAGTGTTGTTGTGGCGAGTGTTGTTATTTTCTCTGGCGCTCGGAGTCGGCGCAGCGAGTCTCTTCGTGAGACTCAGGCGGAGTTAGACCGTGACGTGCAGACAGCGATTCTTAATCGCCATTCTGATATTCCCGGCGGTGGCATCGGGTCAGCAGGAAATGGATCATTCCCGGCATCACAACATGCAGACGACCGGTGCCGGCGTTGTGATGAACGAAAACACAGATGTGTTGCCACGCGGCTGCGATGCGATCAGCAGGGATCACAAATTTACGGTTGAGGCAGGTCGCGAGTTCGCCGCGAAAGTTCCGGGCACGATTTTCGGCATGAATGACCACGAGTGGCAGGTAGAGCCGTGCAGCAGGATCACCGTAACGTTCGTTAACAGGGATGAAGTCCGGCACCAATGGATGGTTCATGGGCTGCCCAAATATCTCTATCCAACCGGCATGTTCCACATTGAGGCGATGGGCGGCCAGTCGCAGACAGGCACATTCATCGTGCCCGGTGATAATCGAAACTACCTGGTGCATTGTGATATGGCGCAGCACATGGAAAAAGGAATGCGCGGGCAACTCATCGTCGGCAAGGGAGGCGGTGATTTGTGGGGTGTGACTGGCATTACCGACGCATTTTATCGGTTCTCCTATCTCCCCGAAAAAAGTATGCTGGTTCTGGCAATGACGCTTATTGGTGGGTTCTTGCTTACCTTGTTTTTGGCAGGTTTCAGGAATAAAGAGTAACAGTTAAGTATCACTTGAGGTGAGACGATGGAACAGTCGATCGAATCTTTCGGCTCGGAGGATAACGAGCGGATCGGCAAACTTCGGGAATGGGCAGCAGGTCATTTTGAAGATGTTACCGGGTACGCGCCTGTTTCCGGAAAACTTCGGCTAATTCAAACTGTCCTGGATAACAAATGGGTTAGTGCTGACGATACCTTGAAGCTCCAGTCGCTTGGAATTGCGTTTGGTGATGCCCTTGAGCAGGACGTATCCGAACTCTCATGGGTGATGGTTGACGATGAGTTCGGTAGAGATCCCGCCTTGCAGTGGCTCGCCACGAATCATCTGGTATTCCCGCTTACTGCAATCGCAAAGCGGATCGAGGATGGCATGGAGGTCGATGTTGAACATTTGTTTTCAGGTTTCAAGAAGGCGATCCGTCAGTCTGTCGCCAGTGATGCCTAACGAGATGAACTTGCCGGCCGGCAGTATCCATCAGAGAAATGGCTGCTATCGCAACCCAGGCATCACAGTCGGAGAGGCTTACGGTTGCAGCATAACCAAATCCGATCATTGCAACATATCAAATATCGATCCGCTACCTATCAACAACATACCTGTGCCTCAACCTGCTATCCTGCATATTCGCGGCAATTAGTAATTGCGCTTTTGCTACATACTTATAGTTAGGC
>CAYUOY010000260.1:0-3482 GCA_964446495.1 uncultured Woeseiaceae bacterium
TGGCCATAGCCGATGACGTCATCACCAACGAGGGTGATCTTGATGAAACCCGGCGACAGGTCGAATTACTGCACGCCCGCTACCTCACTGAAACCTAGCCCGGACTATTCATAAATGCGTACGCGCTTGTTGAAAAACAGTTTGGTCAACAAGCGGTAGGTACGCGACCAGCAATGGTCGGCATTTGCCCTTCCCGGTGTCGTGACGCAGAATACGCGCATGGTCAGAGCCACGCCCACTGCTGAAATTCCCGCACTCGACGGCCGTGTGTCGGAGTATGAGCAACCACTTAGCGAGCGCATGCGAACCTTCATGCGGCTGGAGTTTCTGTACCAGCAGATGCTCTACAACTGCGAACTTGACTCTGACTGGGCGACCCGTGCAGCGACCTCAAGTTTACTGGAGATTTTGGCGATACTGGGTCGTGGCGACATTCGGACGGATGTCAGCAAAGAACTGGATCGACAGCTCGACATTCTGCGGGGATACAAGACCCAGCCCGCAGTAGACTCCGGGCGCCTGGATACGCTGATCAATAACCTGACTTCCAGCCGAACGGAGTTACAGGCGTTGGGGACGCAGTATTTGCAATCACTAAAAGACAGTGCCTTTCTTTCCGCCATCAAGAATCGCAGCTCTATCCCGGGTGGCACTTGTGAATTCGACCTGCCCGAATACAGTCACTGGTTGCGCCAACCCTACGCGCGACGCCAGCAAGATCTGCTGCACTGGCTCGGAATCATACGTCCGTTGTGCGACGCCATTATTGAATTGCTGTGGCTGGTCCGGGAGAGCGCACAGCCGACCGGGAAATGTGCAATCAATGGCATGTACCAGCACAACATGCAAAAGGACACACGCTGCCAACTGTTAAGGGTGCTGCTACCCGATGACAGTCCGTTATTTCCCGAAATCAGTGGCAGCCAGCATCGTTTCACGGTGAGATTTCTTGAATGGTCGACGATCGAACACCGGGCCGTACAGACAGGCCACGACGTCAGCTTCCATATCAGTATCTGTTAGCGATCTCCGCACTATTAAATCTGCACCACCCCGAGTCTATCGAGAGCCTGCTGATTCCGCCCAATTTGACGTTTGTATCGCCCTGACTACCGGAGCGTCGGCTGGCAACAAAATGGTTTCGTCGAGGGCGTCGACCGGCATCCACTGCAATCGTTGACCGTGCAAGCCGCGAGGTTCTCCAGACCAGCTGTAAACCAGGAAAAAATCAATGTCCACACATCGATCCGGATAATCATGACGAATATTTTTTAGATGCATGAAAGACCCGATTTCGATACCAAGTTCTTCATCGAGCTCGCGTGCCAGCGCCATCTCCGGCGTTTCACCGGCATCGATCTTACCACCTGGAAATTCCCATAGGCCTGCGAACGAAGCATCTCCCAGCCTCTCGGCAATCATGACGCCACGTCTGGTATCGCACAGTATGCCAGCCGCCACATTTATCACCCGAGTGCCCGCCTGTACGTCCCGCGTCGGGCTAGGACAAGCGCCCATGACATTGCTTGAATTTTTTCCCCGATCCGCAAGGACAGGGCTCGTTCCGACCGACCTTGCGTTCGTCTCTCACAAACGGAGTTGCCGGGGTGACACCTGCACCAGAACGTGCGCTGGGATCGCCAGTCTGAACGGCGGGACGACCCTGTTGCCCCATGGCCGCCGCTTCGGCATGCTTGAACTCCAGCTCCTTTGCAGCTCGCCTTTCCGCCTCCATTCGCGCCACGTCCTGCTCGCTCTGAATACGCACTCGCGAGAGAATACTGATGGTGTCGTGTTTGACCCGCTCAAGCATTTCCCCGAACATTTCGAATGCTTCTCGCTTGTATTCCTGTTTGGGGTTTTTCTGCGCATAACCTCGCAAACCGATGCCCTGACGTAAATAGTCCATGGCCGCCAGATGTTCCTTCCAGGCCTGGTCAAGCTGCTTCAGCATGATTTCTTTTTCAACCAGCCGCATCAACGGCGAGCCGATCGACTGTTCCTTCTCCGCATACGCAGTCCGAGCCGCTGCAACACAGCGCTCTCGAATCACATCATCATTTACGGTCGAATCGGCTTCCAGCCACTGGCTGATATTCAATGGCAACAGGAAATCGTGGTCAAACGCCTGTGACAGACCGGCAGCATCCCACTGTTCTTCAAGGCTACCGCGCGGAATATACTGATCGACCAGGGTTTCAATGACTTCATCGCGTATCGCTGCAATGGATTCTTCGATTTCGTCCGCCGCCATCAACTCCGTACGTTGATGGTAGACAACCTTGCGCTGATCGTTCGCTACATCGTCGTATTCGAGCAGGTTTTTACGAATATCGAAGTTATGCGACTCGACCTTTCGCTGCGCACGCTCGATTTGGCGGGTAAGCAGCTTACTCTCGATCGCTTCGCCTTCACGCATGCCCGCGCGTGATAACAGCGACTTGGTACGCTCCGGATCACCAAAAATTCGCATCAGGTTGTCTTCCATCGACAAGTAGAAGCGGCTGGAGCCGGCATCACCCTGCCGTCCGGAACGGCCTCTTAACTGGTTGTCGATGCGACGTGACTCATGCCGCTCGGTTCCCACAATATGCAGACCCCCGGCTTCCAGGACCTCGTTGTGACGCTTCTGCCAGTCTGCGCGGATGGCCGCTTCATCGCCGTTCTCACCGCCGGCTTCAAGTTCCGCGACAAGATTGCCGCCCAGCACGATATCGGTACCACGTCCGTCCATATTGGTCGCAATGGTGATTGCGCCGGGTCGGCCGGCTTGTTGCACGACGACGGCCTCTCGCCCATGCTGTTTCGCGTTCAGCACTTCGTGTGCGATATTTTTCTTCTGCAGCAAGGAAGACAGAAATTCCGAGGTTTCGATCGAAGTGGTACCGACCAGCACGGGTTGCTTTCGCTCGCGGCAATCGGTGATGTCCTCGATGATGGCCTCAAACTTGTCCTTCTGTGTCAGGTAAACCAGGTCCGGCATGTCATCGCGCACCATCGGCTTGTGGGTCGGGATCACCACCACTTCCAGACCATAAATCGACTGGAACTCGAAGGCTTCCGTATCCGCGGTGCCCGTCATGCCCGACAGGTTGTTGTACAACCGAAAATAATTCTGGAACGTTATCGAGGCAACAGTCTGATTTTCCTGTTTGACATTTACACCTTCCTTCGCCTCGATCGCCTGATGCAAGCCGTCCGACCAGCGTCGCCCCGGCATCGTGCGTCCGGTAAATTCATCAACGATGACGATCTCACCGTCACTGACGATGTAGTCCACGTCAATGTTGTACATGGCGTGCGCACGCAGTGCGGAACTGAGGTGGTGTAGCAGCCGAATATTGCCCGCGTCGTAAAGACTCTCACCTTCCTGCAGAAGGCCGCCCTGGGTCATCAGCTCTTCTACCTTCTGATGTCCTTCCTCACTGAGATGCACCTGCTTCGACTTTTCGTCCTTGGAATAATCACCCGGACCGTCTTCC
>CAYUOY010000261.1:0-3475 GCA_964446495.1 uncultured Woeseiaceae bacterium
CTACAAAGGTATCCCGCTGGCGACTCTCTCGGCCTCTGCCCTGGCCGAGCATTGGGACGTCGATGTGCCCTACGCCTTCAACCGCAAGGAAGCCAAAGCGCACGGAGAGGGCGGCAGCATTGTCGGCGCTCCGCTGAGTGGCAGAGTGCTCATTGTCGATGATGTTGTGACCGCTGGCACCGCGGTTCGCGATGCGGTCGAGATTATCAAGGCCGCTGGAGCGGAGGTGGCCGGGTTAATTATCTCGCTGGACCGCCAGGAAGTGGGCCAGGGGGAAATTTCCGCGATCCAGGAAATTGAACAATCGCTGGGTTTTCCGGTTGTCAGTATTTTGCAACTCGATGATTTAATTGACATGCTGGAAGATTCGACTGAACACGGTGGCTTCCTGACGCCCGTGCTCGAATACCGCAAGAAATACGGGGTAGCCGGTTAAGTCATTGAAAAAATGGTGGAAAACCGGTTTTTTTATGTCCAATAGCAGGGACAGGACGTCGAATCTTTGAACCAGTCCCTCTAAGTTGTTTGACGTATGTGTGATATTTCGATAATGCGCAAAATCATCATCGCCATTGCTTTGGTCGCCATGCTGCCCGCCTGGGCATTCGCCTCGCAGGGAAAGGCTGTCTATCGCTGGGTGGACAAAGACGGCATCACTCATTTCGGAGATTCTGTGCCAGCGGAATACGCCGAGATCGAGAAGCACCTGATCAATGATGCGGGTATCACCGTCGCGGTGATGCGCGGCAAGAAGACACCCGAGGAGATCGCTGAAGAATTACGTGCAGCGGAGCTCGCGGCTAAGATCGAAAAGCAGCACCGCGATGACTCGGCGTTGCTCGCGACCTACCAGAACATCGATGAAATTCTCATGCATCGCGACCGGCGAATCGAACTTTTTCAGGCGCAGGCCAGGGTCACCGAGCTGTACCTGAAAAACGTCAAGCGCCGCCTGGACTCGCTGCTCGAGGTGGGTTCGAATTATCGGCCCTACAGCACCGACCCGGACGCTGAAATGATCGACCCTGGTCTGTTAGACAACATCAACACCACGCGCAAAACCATCGTTCGACACGAGTCGAACCTCGACCGCTTCCATACCGACGAACAGCAAATTCTGGATCGCTTCGACGGCGATATCACCCGTTTCAAAGCTCTGAAGGGGATCGAGTGAAGCGGATTAACCGCTCCCGGAATGGCCGAATCCACCTTCGCCACGCTGGCTGGAATCGAACTCCTCGACAATATTGAAGTCAACCTGCTCGACCGGAATAAACACCATCTGTGCGATGCGTTCACCGGGCTCGACGGTGTAGGCACTACTACCGCGATTCCAGCATGAGATAAATACCTGGCCCTGATAATCGGAATCGATAAGACCAGTCAGATTACCGAGAACCAGGCCATGCTTGTGACCCAGACCGGACCGCGGCAGCAATACGGCCGCCAGGCGAGAGTCCCCGATATGAATGGCGAGTCCGGTAGGTATCAACACCGTCTCTCCCGGCGCCACCGTCACCTTCGCATCGATGCAAGCCCGCATATCCAGCCCGGCTGATCCGTCAGTAGCGTAATGCGGCAACGGAAACGCTTCGCCCACCCGCGGGTCCATGATTTTCAGTTCGATCGAACGCATTGTTAGTCCCTGCTTGCCAGTGCCGTTAATTCCACGGCGGTATCGCCGCGGAAACGGCTCGCATGGCGTTCGGCGATGAGCGCAATCAACTCTTTCGCCAGCGCCGTCTTCGGCGCCATTGGAAATGCCTGGTCACCATTTCGCCAGAACACATGAACCGCATTTTCATCCTTGTCAAAACCAACGCCAGCCCCCACCTCATTGGCAATGATCAGGTCCAGCTGTTTGGCCGCAAGTTTCGCCAGGGCATATTCACGAACCTTTTCTGTCTCTGCTGCAAAGCCGACGGTAAACGGTCCGCCACTGATTCTTGCCACCGAGGCCAGAATGTCCGGAGACTTGACGAGGTCCACCGTCATTTCAGCGTGGGTCGACTTGATCTTGCTATCGCCCGCATTGCGTGGCCGATAGTCGGACACGGCGGCCACCCCGATGAAAATATCGACCTGGTCAATATGTGCGTGGGTCGCGGCGAAAAGCTCCGCAGCGGTTTCCACCTGTATTCTCTCAACGCCCGCTGGCACCGACAGGCTAACCGGACCGCTAAGAAGAATGACTTTCGCGCCCGCAGCGGATGCTGCCGCGGCGATCGCGTAGCCCATTTTTCCGGAACTGCGGTTGCTGATAAAGCGCACCGGATCGATCGCTTCTCTGGTTGGACCTGCCGTGATCATAACGGTTCGACCCTGCAATACGGCGGGCGCTTCCGCCTGCAAACCTTTGCCCGAGAGGAGCGTAGCCGCAATGTCGTCGGGCTCAACCATTCTTCCGGGTCCGCTCTCGCCGCAAGCCTGATCGCCCTCGGCGGGACCCAGTAGTTTGACGCCACGAGATTCCAGGATGGCCCGGTTCGCCTGCACGGCGGCGCTGGACCACATCACGTGATTCATCGCCGGCGCCAAATGCAGCGGTGCTTCAGTGGCGAGGCAGAGCGTGGTCAGCAAATCTGGCGCGGAACCGGCAGCAAGTCGAGCCATGAATTCAGCGGTCGTTGGTGCGATCAGGACTTGATCAGCCCAGCGTGCCAGCTCTATATGTCCCATCGCGGCTTCTGCCGAGGGGTCCCACAGATTTTCCCGTACCGGACGGCCAGACACGGCCTGCAGCGTCGTTGCCGTTACGAAATGTCCGGCACTGCGGGTCATGACCACCTGCACCGTCGCGCCTCGATCGCGCAAACGTCGCACGAGTTCCGGTGTCTTGTAGGCGGCGATTCCACCCGTCACACCGAGCAAGATATTCTGGCCTGTCATAGTGAGTTCCGGTCAATGCAGATCACGAGCTTAGCGTGTAGGCCAGACCCATTGCCAGCAAATCGGTCTATATCGCCTCAATTCGTGGCTGTGCCAATGCTTGCCCGTACGGCATGCTGGTCGCAGTGACAAGGATCGTCAATGAACTATCAGCCTGTCCGAGCCAAGCTCGGGCCCAGAGAAAAAATAATTGCGCGCGGCGCGACCGCGCTTTCCGAAGTCGAGCTGCTCGCTGTATTCTTCCAACGTGGCACGCAGGCACAAGCCTCACTACGTTTTTGCGACCAGCTTTTGTCACGATTTGGCGGTATTCGGCCGCTATTGTCGGCCGACAGCGAAGACCTGTCGGCGGCACTTGGTGTGGGTGCCGCCCGACTTTCCATATTGCGCGCATTGCCTGAATTCGCGACACGCTTTTTCGAGGCCAGCCTCCCGGTAGGTCAGGCTATTCGCAGCCCCGCGGACACCGAACAATTTCTGCAGGCGCGGTTGCGGGATCTGCCGCATGAGCTGTTCTGTTGCGTTTATCTGGACAACCGCCATCGGGTATTGCGCTTTGCCGAGATATTTCGCGGCACCATCGACG
>CAYUOY010000262.1:0-3443 GCA_964446495.1 uncultured Woeseiaceae bacterium
AGCGTTTTACATGGACCAGGACACCAGTGTGTACCAGCTAAGTCATAATCCTGGTATGAATTTGTTCAAGAATGCCTGTCGCGATACAGGTGACGCCGTCTGTACAGTTGGCGGATTCTACGGTGGTTTCTGGCCACGATTCTACGCCGGCGATTTGTCAGAGATTGATTTCGAATACATCCGTGATACTTCCTATGAAGAGACCGCTGTTTACGGTGAGCTTACCTATCATTTTACGGACTCCTTTCGCGTAACGGGTGGCTTCCGCTGGTTTAGTAACGACACCGTCAATGATGTGATTCTTGGCTTCCCGTTGCCACCGGGTTCGACTTCACCAGCAGCACCGCAGTCAAAAGACAGTGACGACGACGTGCTGGTCAAGCTGAACGTCTCCTGGGATATCAATGACAGCATGATGCTGTATGCGGTTTATTCCGAAGGGTATCGTCATGGTGGCGCTCAATCAGTGCCAAGCCTCGACGATGGCGACCCATTCGGCGAGCCAAATGTGGAAGCTATCCGCACGTTCCAGTCTGACTCGGTAAAAAACTATGAACTCGGCATCAAGGGTGGCAGCGACACATTTCTGTATACGGCAACGCTGTTCAATGTGGACTGGGACGACCCGCAGCTGAACACGACATCCGCATTCTGGGGGTTTTTCCTGGCGGCAAACGGCCAGCAGGCGAATACGTCGGGCGTCGAACTGGAGTTGGAGGGTGTTCTGGGCGATGCTTTTCATTACCGGGCCGGCTACACCTATGTCAAGGCGGAGCTAAGCAAGGATTTTGTCAGCCCGCAAACCGGTAGCGTAGTGGCACCTGAGGGCTCGACGTTACCGGGTGCGCCCGAAAATGTGTTTAGCCTGACAGCCGACTACAGCTGGAATCTGAACCCCAGTCTGGATCTGGTTTTAGGCGTGAATAGTTATTACCAGAGCAAGTCGGAGAATTTTGTTGACCAGGAGAGCGTGTTCAATGAAACGTTCGATTCATTCTGGCTGGTTGGCGCTACCGCGACATTGGTGGCGGACAACTGGACTGCAACGCTGTATGCGAGAAACCTCGGTGACGAGGCGGGAGTCGGCGGCAGTTTCTCCGCGAGCAACTGGAGCTATGATACCAACGTATTCGAAAACTGGTATGGCAATGGCAACCGACAGTTTATCGTGCAGCCACAGACCTTCGGCCTGAAACTGGGATATCGCTTCTAGCCACCTGTTGGAATAACGGGTTCTCGAGTTGCGTCAGTGAAATACCATGTGCAAATGAAAATCCGTCAAGGGCGCGAGTGCATTCGTGAATAGTCCGGGCTAGTATGTTAGCCCCTATGAAAAGCGATTCACCCGATACAACTGAATCCGCCGCGGCAAAATCTATTGAGCGTCGCATTTGGGCATTGATGGGTCAGGACAATCCCAAATTGGCTATCGCCGAATGCGACCGGCTTAATCGCGAGTACCCAACATTTAGTTCCGGGTGGCACACCACGAGTCAACTGGCAATGCGGCTGGGCAATGCGCCAAAGGCGCTGGCCGCCATTGAGAGGGCCCTGGCGGCCGATCCCGGCCATATCTTGTGGCAGTTACAACAGGCGATGTGCTTCGCGCGCCTTGGTCGCATCGAAGAGATGGAAATCGTGGCGCAACAGTTGTCGGTCGGCGAGATGAAAACGGCTTATCAGTGTTCGGCATTGGCAATGTTACTAACTCAGCTCGGGCAGCGTGAATCAGCCGTCGAACTGTACCAAAAGGCGAGCAGGCAAGAGCCCGGTGAAGCACGTCACTATTACAATGTTGCCTGCCTGCAGCGCTCCCTTGGTGATCTGGTAAAGGCAGAAAAAAACTTTGATGAGGCAATCGCTCGCAATCCTGCTGACTACGAGTCCTGGAAAATTCGCTCTGAGCTTCGTCGGCAGACGGAGGAACGCAATCATGTTGAAGAACTTGAGCAACTATTGGCAGGAAATGTCGAAGAACAACGCGGCCAGGTACAGATTCGATACGCATTGGCAAAAGAGCTGGAGGATCTCGGTGAGGCACAAAAGTCATTCGAACATCTTAAGACCGGTTCGGATTTGCGGCGAAAGCTGATGCAATACGACATCGGACGCGATATTGCGACCATCGAGACAGTAAAACGGAGTTTCGGTGAGTCCGTTTTTCGCGGCGCGAGTGATGGAATTAGTAATGCGGAGCCGATTTTCGTTTTGGGCTTGCCTCGAACCGGTACGACGCTGGTTGAGCGTATCCTGGCGAGTCACACAGACGTATTCGCCGCGGGAGAACTGAATAATTTCGCGGCGCAGCTGATGACGATACTACGCGGGCAAAGCGCGGAAAATCGTATTTCACGTGATGAGATGGTGGCGTCTTCGGCGACGCTCGACTTTAGAGAACTTGGTGAGGCCTATATCAGAAGCACGCGTCCGTTTACCGGGAAATCGGCCCGCTTCATTGACAAGATGCCGTTGAATTACCTTTATGTAGGACTGATTCACCTTGCGCTGCCCAATGCGACGATCGTAAATCTGCAACGTGATCCAATGGACACCTGTTATGCAATTTACAAACAGCTGTTCGTGGATGCGTATCCGTTTTCCTACAATCTTGAAGAACTGGCGAAATACTATGTGGCCTATCATGGCTTGATGAGGCACTGGAATGCGGTGTTGCCCGGTGTGATTCATGCCGTTAATTATGAAGAGCTTGTCGATGATCTGGAGCCGCAAGCACGGCAACTGCTCGCTGCCTGTAATCTCGACTGGCAACCGCAATGTCTGAAGTTTTATGAGAACAGGGAAGCATCGACTACAGCGAGCACCGCGCAAATAAGACGTCCGGTGTACAAAACTTCCATTGGCAAGTGGCGCAATTACCACGAGCAACTGGCACCGGTTGCGGAAATACTGGACAACGCCGGCATTCGTTTTACCGCTTGACGGTCGAATATTCGGGAGGGGTAACCGGGGGAATGGATTCACAGACGATCATTTTGATTGGAGTCGGTGTCTATGTTGCGGTGATGCTCGGAGTGGGCATCTATGCTTCTGGAAAATCGAGTTCCATGAGCGACTTCGCGGTCGGCGGACGTAACATGTCGCTTACAGTTTGTAGCATTTCGATCATGGCGACCTGGTTTGGCAGTGGACCCATGATGGGCTCGGCCGCCGCCGCTTACGCAGGAAATACGCTGGAAGTACTCAGAGATCCCATCGTGTCGGGCGTGTCGTTGCTTATAGCAGGGTTCTTTTTTGTCAGGACGTATCGTCGCTCTGAGCGCATTACGCCGATCGAGTTTCACGAGCTGCGTATCGGCAACCTTGCAGGCGTCATGTCTGCGTTCGTCAATCTGGTCGGTGGCACGATCTGGCTGGGTGCGGTTCTGTTCGCATTCGGCGTGGTGTTTGAAACGCTAACCGGCGAGCCGGCGGCCATCGGTATC
>CAYUOY010000263.1:0-3440 GCA_964446495.1 uncultured Woeseiaceae bacterium
GCTCGATGTTGTCACGAATTTGGCCAGATCCATCCCGGAGATCCCCGGGAATTTTTGCGCATGTTGTACGGCCGTATTCGCGTCCGTCTCTCCGGTCATGATGCAACCGGACTGCGCCCCTTTCTCGCGCAGGAGACGGGTCAGTTTGCGGGTGTCGATTTCGGCAATCGCGACGACGTTGGCACGCCGTAGAAAATCACCAAGGCTTTGCTCGGAGCGCCAACTGCTCGCCACAGTGGCAGAATCGCGAATGACAAGGCCGGAGGCATGGACCTTGGATGACTCCATGTCTTCGCTATTTGTGCCGGTATTGCCGATGTGCGGATAGGTCAGTGTCACAATTTGTCGACAATACGAGGGGTCGGTCAGGATTTCCTGATAGCCGGTCATTGCCGTATTGAATACGATCTCACCGATGGTCTTGCCGTCGGCTCCGACGGATACGCCGCGGAATATGGTTCCGTCTTCCATTGCCAGTATTGCAGGCGTACTCAAGCGATGTCCTCAACACCAAGGGACCCATGCCGCACTGTGCGAAAATAAGTCCCGTGTTTAGATGCACAAAAGCGGAAGGACAGTGCCTTCCGCTCGTGGTCTCGCCAGCAAGCTCGCGATTCGGCGTAGTTTACTCAAGCTTGCGCTGGCCTGCCAGCGCTACGGACATAAATATTTTGTCGTTCTAGCTGATCCGCTCAAAAAATCGCTTCACTGTATCCAGCCAGCCGCCGGCTCGTGGACTGTGTTGTTCGCCCCCGCTGGTCACCAACTGGTCGAATTCATGTAGTAGCGCTTTTTGTTCATCAGTAAGGTTTACCGGTGTTTCCACCGCCACCCGCGCGAACAAATCTCCGGTCCGGTGGTCGCGCACTGTGACAACACCCTTGTTGCGCAAGCGAAAAACCTTCCCGGACTGGGTTCCGGCCGGAATCTTCAACGACACATTGCCGTCCAGGGTTGGCAATTCCACGTCTCCGCCGAGCGTCGCTGTGGCGATGCTTATCGGGACCTCGCAAGACAGGTCGCCTCCCTCCCGTTCGAATATCTTATGCGGGTTAACCCGAATCTCGACGTACAAGTCACCGGGCGGCCCGCCATTGCGACCCGCCTCACCTTCACCTGACAATCGAATCCGATCGCCATCGTCGACGCCCGCTGGTACTTTGACGGACAACTTTCTCGTTTTCGCTACGCGGCCACGGCCGTGACATTTTTTGCAGGGATCGCTGATGACGGTGCCGACACCTTTGCACGCAGGGCAGGTCTGCTGGATCGAGAAGAAGCCCTGCTGCATGCGCACCTGCCCGGCACCACCACACGTTGTGCACTTGGCCGGCTCCGAGCCCTTTGCAGCGCCTTTACCGTCACATCCGTCGCACGCAATCTGGGTCGGAACTTCAATCGTTACCGCGTCGCCGTTGACGGCACGCTCAAGGTCAAGACGCAATTCGTAACCAAGATCCGCACCCCGGAACACCTGCGTACGACCTCGCCGGCCACCGCCGAAAATATCGCCGAATACGTCACCGAAAACATCGCCGAAACCCTCGGCACCGAAGCCACCGCCGCCAGCCGCGCCTTTAAGCCCTTCATGACCAAATCGATCATAGGTTGCACGCTTGTCAGCATCTTTAAGAACCTCGTACGCTTCTTTCGATTCCTTGAATTTATTCTCGGCGGCTGCGTCGTCCTTATTTCGATCGGGATGGTGTTTCATCGCCAGGCGTCGATACGCCTTCTTTATCTCGTCGCCCGACGCACTCTTCGAAACACCGAGAACATCGTAATAATCACGTTTGGCCATAATGCAGACTGCCGTTAAAAGCCGGGCGTCCTCGCGGACGCCCGGTCATCTTGCTGTACCCGTTGCCTGGATCCCAGAAAAGGTTTCAAGCTTCTTTGTCTTTGTCTTTCTCGTCGCTGTCGCTGTCCACTTCTTCGAACTCGGCATCAACCACATCATCGCCCTGGCTATCGCCCGCGGCCTCGCCTCCTTCGTCGCCAGCCTGCTCGGCGTAAAGCTTCTGTGCGACAGCCGCGGATGCCTCGCCAAGTGCACTGGTTTTCGCATCTATAGCCGCCTTGTCACCGTCTTCAAGCACCGCTTTCAGATCAGCGATCGCCGCTTCAACCGCATGACGTTCCTCACTGGAGGCTTTGTCACCGAGTTCCGCCAATGACTTTTCGGAAGCGTGAATCAGACCATCCGCCTGATTGCGTGCATCGACAATCTCACGAAACTTCTTGTCCTCCTCCGCATGGCTGGCAGCATCCTGCACCATCTTCTCGATCTCTTCATCGGCCAGACCGCTGGATGCCTTGATAATGATATTCTGGCTCTTGCCCGTCGCCTTATCCTTGGCCGACACATTCAGGATTCCGTTCGCATCAATGTCAAAGGTCACTTCGATCTGCGGCATGCCCCTCGGCGCCGGCGGTATATCCGCCAGGTCGAATCGACCCAGAGACTTGTTATCCAGTGCTCTTTCGCGCTCGCCCTGCAGCACATGAATAGTCACAGCCGTTTGATTTTCATCGGCGGTCGAGAAAACCTGCTCCGCATTGGCCGGAATCGTGGTGTTCTTGTCAATGACCTTCGTCATGACACCGCCGAGGGTTTCAATACCGAGTGACAGCGGCGTTACATCAAGCAACAGCACGTCGGTGACATCGCCCGAGAGTACGCCGCCCTGAATGGCCGCGCCGCTTGCAACCGCCTCGTCAGGATTGACATCCCGTCGCGGTTCCTTGCCGAAGAAATTCTGAACTTCCTCCTGCACCTTGGGCATGCGGGTCTGACCACCGACCAGAATCACGTCATCGATTTCGTTGACCTTCAGCCCGGCGTCCTGCAATGCGATCTTGCACGGCTCAATCGTTTTCGCCACCAGCTCTTCGACCAGTGACTCGAGCTTCGCCCGGGTCAATTTGATGGTCAAGTGCTTGGGGCCGGCGGCATCGGCCGTGATATAGGGCAGATTGATTTCGGTTTGCTGGCCCGTCGACAATTCAATTTTTGCCTTTTCAGCGGCTTCCTTGAGGCGCTGCATGGCCAGTGGATCCTTGCTGATATCAACTCCACTTTCACGCTCAAATTCATTGGTCAGGTATTCGATGATCCGCAAATCAAAGTCTTCGCCGCCCAGGAACGTATCGCCGTTGGTTGCCAGCACCTCGAATTGATGCTCACCGTCCACTTCAGCAATCTCAATAACGGACACATCGAAGGTGCCGCCGCCAAGATCGTAAACGGCGATCTTCTTGTCGCCGCGTTTTTTGTCCATCCCGTAGGCCAGCGCAGCGGCTGTCGGCTCATTGATAATTCGCCTGACATTCAATCCAGCGATCTTGCCGGCATCCTTCGTCGCCTGCCGCTGTGAGTCATTGAAATAGGCCGGAACGGTGACGACTGCGTCCGTTACTTCCTCGCCCAGGTAATCCTC
>CAYUOY010000264.1:0-3433 GCA_964446495.1 uncultured Woeseiaceae bacterium
ACCCCGATATTTCAACTCATTCAGAGTTATGGTTCTTGCTGCCGCATATCGACGCTATTCGAAACCGGTATTTTCGTTCTTTATATGGCGCGACTGCGCTAAGAAATGCGACTAAAGGTCTACTGGAGCAGCTGCCTAACGGCGAGAATGATTATTTCGAATCAGTGCGCCGGATGTCGGATGATATTTACAACAAATTGGCTATAGATGATGAACGATATGTGCTTGACAAGACGCCTAGGTATTATTTCATAATCGAGGAAATCGAAATGCTATATCCTGACGCAAAGTTCATTTTTCTTTTTCGAAATCCGCTGTCGGTAGCGGCATCTTTAGTCGAATCGTTTAACAAGGGTCGACTCGGCGATTACTATCATCGCATCGATTTGTTCGAGGAACCGAAAATGTTGGCCGGCGGATATGAGCAATTGAAAAATAAGAGTATCGCCGTGAAATACGAAGACCTGGTAGCTGATCCTATGCAATGGCTCACAAGAATTTGCGAGTACCTAGAGTTGGAGTATGTACCGGAAATGGTATCTGATTTCGCGCAAGTGCCGGTTGGAGTTATGGGGGATCAATTCGGGTCAAAACAGCATACAGCGGTCACTGTTCAATCGATTGAGAAGTGGCGGGAAGTTTTCGGCACGCAATATCGAAGGCGATTTTTGCAGAAGCTGCTGAATCACATTGGACCTTCAGCTATCAATAGTTTCGGCTATGACTATCGGGAATTACAGCATGACTTGACAGAAATGACAGTCAGGAAAACATTGGCATTGGAAGACCGCTATCGCGAAGCACTATGCAGTATTTATTCGTATCTTGAGGTGCCCCTGATCAAGGACAAGCTGCGAGGTCGTATTGCGAGCGGTCACCGCCGGTACATGCTCCAATGAGGATAGATTGTCAGTTTCTAGATAGCCCGCCGACGAACCTGGCCTGCTACTAGAAGCATGCCAATTAATAACAGCCCGATGCTATTCGGTTCCGGTAGCGCGACTGTAATAACTCTCAATTGGTCTGAAAATGTTGGAACGGCAGAAGCAGAGATCATCACGGTAAGATTGCTGTTACTAGTAGCAAAATCCTGGGACCCCAAGCTGGCATAAAATGGGTCTACCTCAAATCCGCGACCAAGTTCACCGGTTGGATACAACGTACCCGGATTACCCAGATAATCGCTGGCGTCAAGATTCATTGGTGACAGAGGGCATGGTGGCGGACACGGCGCCCCTGTCCAGATCATTCCCAAGATAGGCGTATCAAACGTTAGTGAACCCATGATTGTCTTTATATCGACTTGACCGCCATTAGCCCCGACCGGGTCAAAGTGCAAAAAGGTGCTATTGATCGTGGTGCCCATGGCAATGGTTCCGGCACTGTCATTTGCGGCGAGCCAATCGACCGAGAGATTGTTCTGCAGCACGACATTTTGCCGCTCGGTGAATGCCCAACCATTTGTGTCGCTCTCTAGCGCATTCATCATTACTGACGATGGGGGTGCGATCAGCTGAATATCCCCCGAAACAGATAGTGCGTTTGCAATCGAAAAAACTGTTGGTAAACATACAGCAAGTAATATTATTATTTTTTTCATTGCTAAAAAACTCTTGATCTTTGACTATTCAGGATAGCATCCGGGGAAGCATACTTGAGGGCGCTTTGACATAAGGTATTTGGCACCTGTCAGATCAGAATAAGTCAGTCTGGAAGGTGATGCGGAGTAACGACCCGTATTTCAGTAGGCCGCCTTCTGTTTCCACACGGTAAATACGGTTTTAAATAGAATCTCCAAATCCAATGCCAGAGACCAGTTTCTCAGGTATTCAAGATCGAAATGGATACGCCGTTCCATGGCTTCGAGATCTATGGTTTCGCCGCGCCAACCTTTTACCTGCGCCAATCCCGTGATTCCGGGAGTGACTTTGTGGCGAACCATGTAGCCCTTGATGAGTTGCCTGTACATCTCATTGTGCGCAACCGCATGGGGTCTTGGGCCAACCAGGCTCATCCGACCCTGCAGTACATTGACGAGTTGCGGAATTTCGTCCAGAGAAGAACGCCGCAGAAACTTGCCGAACGGCGTGACACGAGCATCGTTTTTTGTCGCTTGCTGAATAGTGTCCGAGTCTTCCGTCACTGTCATCGATCGAAATTTATAGACGACGATTTCGCGCCCGTCCAGCCCGTATCGTCGTTGCTTAAAGATAACCGGTCCGCGCGATGTGAGTTTGATTCCGATGGCGATTAGAAGCATGAAGGGGAGTGCAATGCCCAGGAAAACAAGGCCGAGCATTAGATCGGTCGTACGTTTGATCAGGCCGTTTACGCCGTAAAACGGTGTTTCGCAGAGGGCGATAATCGGAATATTTCCGATTGAATCCGCTCGCGACTGGATTAGGTCGACGATAAATACATCCGGAACAAGATAGGTCGAGGCAGTTGTATCGCGAAGCATTCCCAACAAATCGGCGATACGCCCTTCCTTGTGGATGGGGAGGGTCATGTAGATAACATCAATATTGTTTTTTTGAACATAGCGGGCCAATTCAGACAGCCGACCGAGCAAAGGAGTCAATTCAAATTGACTGGCTCTCTCATCGCGCCTGTCTTCAAAGAATCCTACGACTCTGATCCCGTACTCCGGGTGCTCCTCGATACAATTGGCGAGTCGCTGAGATAGCGCGCTAATTCCGACAATGATCGCTTTTCGACCACCACCCCGCCGTTGAATGCGCATTACGATTGCTTTGTTCAGCAGGTCTTGAGCCATGGCGACCAGCAGTGGGGCCTGCAGGAACCACGTGAGTAACACCTTGCGCGAGTAAACGGCTGTTTGTTTCGTTGCAAATCCGATAAAAATCAATAGTGCGATTACGATCAGCCACGGGAAAATTGCTCGGGTGAAGATGACTTTCAGGATTGTTTCGTGCGCAATAGACGCAGAATACGTTTCCTTGAAAATAAACAAAACCAGCACGAACTGAGCGGCGAGTAGTGGTAGATATTCATCAGTTAGCCCAACCTCGAATACCCAAAGCAATATAAGCAGGGTACTGGTGGTTACCGCGGGCGGTAGCAGCCACTGAGAAAATGTAAACAGGGCATTTTCAAATCCCTTGCCTTTGAAGTTTTCTGCCATGTCTTAATCTGATTCGGAGAGTTGCTCGAGATACCAACGGTAACTCATTTCGATTCCGTCGCGCAGGGATATACCAGCTTCCCAGCCCAGAGCCCTCAATTTGGAGACATCCAGTAGTTTCTGCGGTGTTCCGTCGGGTTGGTCGGTGTTGAATACAATTTCGCCGTTGAAACCAGTGACGTCCTTGATCAGCTCTGCCAGTTCACAGATCGTCAGATCGGTGCCGGTGCCGGCGTTCAGGTGGGAAAGCATGGGATCTGAGGCGGCGCGGTATTGATCGGATGGCAG
>CAYUOY010000265.1:0-3418 GCA_964446495.1 uncultured Woeseiaceae bacterium
ACTCGTAACTGATCCCGATGCTACGCTCGGCCATGAGATCCTCAATGTCGCGGCTGCTTAGATTGAAGCGATAATAGAGCCGAGTTTTCCATCAGCCAACCAGAGTTAGGGAGCGAGGTATGCGGCGATTCAAGTCAACGCATCAGGCGCAACGGTTTCTGAGCACGCACGCTGCTGTCTACAATCATTTCAATCTTGGGCGGCATTTGATATCGGCCAAACACTATCGAGTATTCCGACAGCGCGCCTTTGCGTCTTGGGAATATGCTACAGCATCTTAATCAGATCGTTCCACGCAGTTTGCAGGGCTTGAATAAAAAGCTTGTCAGTACCCGGCAAACCCCTGCCCTCTGACGCCATTGCAACTCGAAATCGGGTTCGTGCAAACAGCTACGAGTCAATTCTGCTATCGCCACGAGGCCACAACATCACCGAACTAGTCACGAGGCAGTGCGTTCCAGTTAAGGATCGCATTCCAGACAAGGCGATGTTCGGCACGGTTCATATCGCGGTGAATACCGTTGAAGTTATACGTGATGATGTGGCCCTCGCCCGTGGGGATATCCAGAATAGCCGGATGACCGGCCAGCTCGCTCTGTCCGCGCATTCCACCGCTGATCACCATGGCTCCGCTACCGCCCCAGATCATGACGATGTGACGTTCGTCGCGCGGTCCATCCAGACACGAAGTGCAGTACGCCTTGGTCAGCCAGCGGCGCGGTGTTTCGTAAACCGGCAGATTGTTGCGTAATACGGACGTTTGCGTGTTGTAACCGTAGGCAAGAGGGTGCTCGGGCTGTGTGAAAGTTGTGCGCAGCACTGCACCGGGCGTAAGTACCTGCGAGCCCGAAACGCGGCGGACACCGGCAACCAGTCCGCCTTCCAACGCAAGTTCGGTGCCGGTGCCAAGGGTCAGCAACACACCACCCGCTTCTACAAATTTTTGTAGCTCGGCTAAACCCTGGTAGCCCGGGCCGCCGGTAATATCGTCGGACTCTACCGGTTTGCCAAGGCTGGGAAATTCAGGCGTACTGCGAAACGGTAGCGGGCCGTCCGTCGCCGCAATGCCGTGAATCTGACCAGAAAGTTCAAGTTTTGAGAACGGCCCATACAAGATAACATCGACATTGTCCTTCAGTCCGCCAGCGCGCAGGTCCTCATCACGCAGATAGGTGTATGGAATGGCATCGCGATCGAAGATGTAACGGATCCAACCCATCATGTCGGTATCCGCCCACGGCACCCAAAGACCGATGCGCGGCACGGGCGAGACATGCCGTGCAACATCCGGTTCGCGACCGCTTGATACAAAATCCAAAGCGAACTCTTCGGCAAGTGCCGCGACCGCGTCGGCAAGTTCCGCCCTGCTGCCCTCATCGCCGGCCGCGATAATCCATGAGCCGGCTGGAAATGTGCGCTTGCCCGAGTTGAATGATTGCTCCGCAATCGCAACATCGAACTTACTCAGCCTGAAGCGCGCGGCGAGCAACGATTCCTGACCTTGTTCTCGAAGCAGGTAGATCGGCCCGTCGCCGCGCACAGAACCCTTCGCACTGGCATCTTCGTGCAGCAGCTTGGTGGAGACCGACTTAACGCGCTCGTCTTCAATCCGCACAGCCTGCACACCGAAGCCGGTCGGGTAGGCCCAGGATATGTCGTCGTAAGGTAGTTTTTCCGTCTCCGCCGGAAAGCGCTGCGGCTCAAGCACGTCCAGCGCAAAGTTGCGATACGGCTGATCCATTTTGACTATGTAGTCGCCGCGCTCGAAATCGCCTTCAGCCAGCGACACCGATGCCGACAACGTACTTACCTCGATGTGCTGATCGCGGAGCCTATTGATCATCTGTGTAACCCGCCGGCGATCTGCCTGGTTTGCCGGTATCACGTAAGCATAGGGTTTTTGCTCAATGCCGCTGCGCCAGGAATTGTAGGCGGTCTGATAAAAGTCTCGCAGCATCTCCTTGGCGTGTTTCGCCGACCAGTGGAGAATCGCCAGCGCCCCTGTTTGCTGGTAGTTGACGTTGTCACGCATCGACCAGCGAAAGACCGGATCTGCCGGCCACGGTCGATACCATTCCGGCGTAAGACTGTCGTCGTCAGCATGACGAGTCATTGTTTCCGCAGTCGCGTTGCCAAATGTTTCGTAACCACGTCCGATGCCGTTGTGATTGATTGCGATGGAATCGAGGTAGTGATGACCGAAGCCTTCGCCGAAATTCCAGGTCCAGACGCCGGGCATACCGAGTGAGTTCATCACCGTCATTTCGTGGAAGCTCATTTCGAGCCAGCGCGACAGTACGATTGGATCGATATTCGGGTTGTAAGGCCCGGTGCCGTTCCAGCTCAACATGAGCGAGATACCTTCATGCAGGTCATGCACGACCGCGGGATGGTAGTCGAAGAACATCTTGCTCACGGCCCGTGTCGGCGCGAAATTTTTCTGATGCGCATCGCGGTTGATATCGACGAAAACGTAGCGGCTCCAGTATGGCGGGCTTTGTCGCGGTAACGCATCGAAATCCGTTTTGCCTTTTAGATACTTGTAGAACCAGTCGGTAACCTTGTCGCGTCCATCCGGCTCGGAAACCGGATTGATCAGCACCAACACGTTTTCACGAATGGCCTTGATCATCGGCTGTTCTGAAACCGCCAGGCGATAGATCAGCTCCATGCACATTTCGCCACTACCGGTTTCATCCGCATGCAGATTGCAGTTCAGGAAATACGCCGGGCGCGCGGTCGCAATTATTTCCTCCGCCTTTGCCGGACTCGTGGCGCGTGGATCGGCCAATGCTGCGTTCGCGGCCTTCAGACGATCCAGCTCGCGGATACCTTGCTCATCGCTGATCACAGCAAGGATAATATCGCGACCTTCCTCAGACACACCGATGGTTTCCACATGCACGCGCGCAGAACTCGCTCCAACCCTTCGTACGTAATCCACAATCTCCGCCGAATGCGTTAGTTCGCCAGCAGCACCGACAACGTGCCCTAACACGCTGGACGGTGACGGGACACTATCGGATGCGGGCTCGTAGGCAACCCAGGGGCTGAGAAATCTCGGCTCCGAGGTAAAATCGGCAATAGCCTCAATCGACCCGGGCTGCGCCGTATCCGGAGATGGATCGACTACCTGCGCCTGTGCGCTCGCCTGGCTGAGCGTGGCAGCCAGATACACAGCCAATAAATTTGCACGATTCATGTGTGGTCCTTTGATTAGGATGTTCGCAACGAGTTTACGGTACATCCTCTCAGCCAAGCAGGGTACGTGTAGGCGACGATTGAACACCTCAAGAGGTACTGACAACTTAACGCCATCTGAGTAGCAACGCGTGATGAGTGTATCCAATAATCAGTACAAACGTCATCGATTTCCACGCGAAATCATTCAACATGCCGTCTGGCTCTATTATCGGTT
>CAYUOY010000266.1:0-3382 GCA_964446495.1 uncultured Woeseiaceae bacterium
TGTGTATAAAAGGTGTGTAAATGTCCCATCGTCTGAACATCATGCTCGATAACGAAGTCTGGAAATCCCTGCAGCGCTTACCCAAAGGTGCCCGCAGCCGGTATATCAGCGAAGCCGTGGCAGAGCGGTTGCACCGCGAACAGCGCCAAAAGGCCGCCGATGACATGGATATACTGCGCAGCAAACTGCCGCCACTGGATGACGATATCGACGTTGTCGAGATGCTTCGCAAGGATCGGGCAAGGAATGATGCATGACCATCGTTCCGGATGCGTCAGTCATTCTCAAATGGGTACTGCCGCGCAATGTGTCCCCGTTCCAGGATCAGGCGTTGGCCATCCGGGATGCCGCGCTCAGTGACGATCTTTCACTGGTTGTTCCACCACTTTGGCGTTACGAGGTCGGTAATACCTTGACCCGCCTGGTGCCGGACAATGCGTTGCAACTGATGATGCTGTGCGAAGCTGTCGGTCTGGACGAAATGCGAGCGGATACGAAATGGCTGGAGATTGCGGTGGATATGGTTCGGCAGAGCAAGGTTTCTTTCTACGATGCAGCCTATCACGCCCTGGCGGTCGCGCATTCGGCAATCTTTATTACCGCAGATGAAAAATATGTGCGCAAGTCAAAATATGCTGCCCATGTGCGTTTGCTGAAAGACTGGCCATGATTCGTATCATATTGATTATATAATGTTTTAACAGGTTGGAGGATTTTGGCTAAATGCGAGAAATAAAACTTGTGCTATCATTTGATGGCACAAAATAATCCCAGGGTGATTCCGATGGATACATTCACAGTAAGAGATTTACGCGAACGCACCGGCGAACTTATTCGGGATGCCGAGTCGGGTGAGCTCTCTGTCGTAACCAAACACGGCAAGCCAGTATTTGTTGCGGTTCCCTTTAGTGAGGAGGTTGTGACATCCGGTGTCCTGTTCGTATTGGCAGCCAGATTTTTTCAGGATGATCTACTGAGTCTTGGCAAGGCGGCCCGCTTTGCGGGCTGTTCGACGCCTGAGTTTATCGACTATCTGGGCAAGGTAGGTATTCCCAGCGTTCACTACCCGGCGGAAGAGCTGGAAAAGGAACTGGAAGCGATTGGCTGAGACCGTTGTCGCCGATGCAGGGCCATTGATTGCGTTTGCGCATCTAGACCTGCTCTCGCTACTACCAGAGATTCTTGGGCGCGTTATTGTGCCTGATATTGTGTTGCAGGAATGCCTGCATATCCCCTCTCGGCTTGACGCAATGATGATAAAATCTGCAGCAGATGGGGGAGTGCTAACGGTGCAGGCGTCTAATGAAACATCACTGGAGGGTTTATCGTCTTCATTGGGCGCAGGTGAGCAATCGGCTATATCCATTGCGCTTGCTTTGGGCTGTGCAGTTCTCATGGATGATAAGCTGGCACGTCGCGCAGCCAGTCACCTGGGTCTGCGCGTGATCGGTACAGGAGGCGTGCTGATTAAAGCCCGGAAAATGGATCGGATACCCGAGGTGGCTCCATTGCTGGAGCAATTGCGCGCAAAGGGATATCACCTGTCGCCTGGGCTCATAGCCAGTATCCTTCAGCACACCGGGGAAGTTTGAAAAGCCCGTCACCATGCTGCCTCCGTTAAAGCCCATTGCAATGAAAGAACGTGTATCCATGTTGTTCATCGAGCGGGGGCAGATCGATGTACTGGATGGCACATTCGTCGTCATTGATAAAACGGGGGTAAGGACGCAAATCCCCGTCGGTTCCATTGCCTGCCTGATGTTGGAGCCAGGCACGCGTGTATCGCACAGAGCGGTTGCGCTGGCCGCCAGGGTGGGAACGCTGCTGGTCTGGGTGGGTGAGGCAGGTGTGCGTTTGTATGCTTCGGGTCAGCCGGGTGGCGCCCGTTCCGACAGATTGCTGTATCAGGCGAAGCTGGCGCTGGATGAAAAAGCCAGATTGCAGGTTGTTCGCAAGATGTATGAGTTGCGTTTCGGCGAAAAACCACCGGAACGGCGTAGCGTTGAGCAACTTCGCGGCATCGAAGGTGTGCGCGTGCGCAAGATTTATCAGGCGTTGTCGAAACGGCACGGCGTTGAATGGAAACGGCGAGACTACAATCCTCAGGAATGGGGCTCGGGGGATATTCCCAATCGCTGTGTTTCTTCGGCGACTTCCTGCTTGTATGGCATTACCGAGGCCGCCGTGCTGGCAGCTGGTTATGCCCCGGCCGTCGGGTTTATCCATACCGGGAAGCCGCTGTCGTTTGTTTACGATATTGCCGATATCTTCAAGTTCGATTCCGTTGTTCCGCTGGCTTTCCAGGTGGCGGCCAAAGAACCGAGGGAACCGGAACGCACGGTGCGTCTGGCCTGTCGCGATCTGTTCCGGCAGGAAAAACTGCTCGGGAAAATAATTCCTACCATTGAAGAAATTCTTGCTGCTGGCGGGCTGGATACGCCAAAGCCACCGGAAGATGCTGTTACTCCTGCATTCCCTAACCCTGACAGTATCGGCGATGCTGGTCATCGCAGTTGAAAATGCGCCGCCGCGCCTTCGCGGCCGTCTCGCTGTCTGGCTGGTGGAAGTCAGAGCAGGCGTCTACGTCGGTAATCCTTCGAAGCGTCTTAGAGAAATGATCTGGGCACAGGTGACGCAAGGCATCGAAGATGGTAATGCCGTGATGGTGTGGAGAACAAATACAGAAAGCGGGTTTGATTTTCTTACGCTGGGCGAGAATCGGCGTATGCCCGTGGAGTTGGATGGATTGAAGTTGGTCTCCTTTCACCCGCCGACGAGCGATGGTGAGGCTCTTTAACAAATTAGAAAATCTGGCAGGAAGCAGGGTCGAGTTTCATCAGGATTTTTTTGGTAGAATTCAGAGGCCTCTGTTTATCTATATATAACAAAAGAATAGAAGAAGAGTGTTCCCCGCACGCGCGGGGATGAACCGAGATGCTGAGTATCGCGGAATTGGTCTATGACGTGTTCCCCGCACGCGCGGGGATGAACCGCCTCCATCGCCTTCTGAACATCGTGTAATTCAGTGTTCCCCGCACGCGCGGGGATGAACCGGTGAATGGTAGTGACAGACGCGGCCCATACCCGTGTTCCCCGCACGCGCGGGGATGAACCGTAACGCCGCCGTCAATGAGTGTGTCAGGTGGGGTGTTCCCCGCGCGTGCGGGGATGAACCGTTATTTGCCAGAAGGCTTGGGCTTGGGCTTTTGTGTTCCCCCGCACGCGCGGGGATGAACCGCAATCAAAGCCATTAAGGCCTGGTGCAAGAAAGTGTTCCCCGCACGCGCGGGGATGAACCGTTTCCTGTACCCAGATCCAGGTTGGAATTCGCGTGTTCCCCGCACGCGCGGGGATGAACCGATCTGAATCCATCTCAACGCCT
>CAYUOY010000267.1:0-3370 GCA_964446495.1 uncultured Woeseiaceae bacterium
TATAGGGCTGGGTCTCACCCACCACCACGGCCTCGTCCACCACCACTTTCTTCGCCGTCGTGCTGGAGGGCAATTCGTACATCGTTTCCAGCAGCACGCCCTCGAGAATCGTGCGCAAGCCGCGCGCTCCGGTCTTGCGTTTCATGGCGCGATGAGCGATGGCGCGTAACGCATCGTCGCGGAATTCCAGTTCAACTCCTTCCATGTCAAAGAGTTTTTTGTACTGCTTGGTCAACGCGTTTTTCGGCTCCAGCAAGATGCTGACCAGCGCGTCCTCATCCAGCTCTTCCAGCGTTGCAACCACCGGCAGGCGGCCAACGAACTCCGGGATCAAGCCAAACTTGATCAAATCTTCCGGCTCCACCTCGTGCAGCACTTCGCCGATGCTCTGTTCGTCCTCGGCACTCTTGACGTCGGCCACAAAGCCAATGCCACTTTTGGAGGAACGATTCAGAATGATTTTCTCGAGGCCCGCAAACGCACCGCCGCAAATAAAGAGAATATTGCTGGTGTCTACCTGCAGGAATTCCTGCTGCGGGTGCTTGCGTCCACCTTGTGGCGGGACCGACGCAATCGTCCCTTCAATCAGTTTCAGAAGTGCCTGTTGCACACCCTCACCGGAGACGTCGCGTGTGATCGACGGGTTGTCGGACTTGCGGGAAACCTTGTCGATTTCATCGATGTAGACGATGCCGGTCTGCGCTTTATCGACATCGTAATCGCATTTCTGCAGCAGTTTTTGAATGATGTTCTCGACGTCTTCACCCACATAACCCGCTTCTGTCAGGGTCGTTGCGTCCGCAATGGTGAAAGGTACGTTGAGTAGCCGCGCCAGCGTCTCCGCCAGCAGCGTCTTGCCACACCCGGTAGGGCCGATCAGCAAGATATTGCTTTTCGCCAGTTCAATATCGTCCTTACCGCGATCACCGCTACGATCTTCCAGACGTTTGTAGTGGTTGTAGACCGCAACCGCCAGCACTTTCTTGGCGCGTTCCTGGCCGATGACGTACTCGTCCAGGACATCGTTTATTTCGATCGGCTTGGGTAGATTTTCCTGGCTGGTCTCGACACTGTCCTCGAGTTCTTCGCGAATGATGTCATTGCAGAGTTCAACGCACTCGTCGCACACAAACACTGAAGGTCCGGCAATCAGTTTGCGGACTTCATGCTGGCTTTTACCGCAAAAGGAGCAATACAGAAGCTTGCCGTCCTCACTCTTGCCGCGCGAATCATCGCTCATCTGTACTCGCCTCTGTGACCAAAAATCAATCTGTTACGCCTGTTTGTTTATATAACACGCGACCCACAAGGGTGCAAAGTGCCAGGTCTCAATCGGGGACAGCGAATGTACGGCCCCCTGAAAGTCTGACCTCAGCCGTCCCCTTCTGCCTCGCTCATTTCGGTGCGTCTTTCCAAAACTGTGTCGATAAGCCCATATTTGACCGCCGCGGCGCTGCTCATGAAATTATCACGCTCCAGGTCTTTCTCGATCTGATCGACCTTCTTGTTGCAATGATGTGCCATGATTTCGTTCAAACGTCGCTTGAGCTCCAGCACTTCCCTGGCGTGGATGTCGATATCGGTCGCCTGGCCCTGAAATCCGGCACTCGGCTGATGCACCATGATGCGTGAGTGCGGCAGCGCAAAGCGCTTTTCCTTCGCACCACCACCGAGCAACAGTGCGCCCATGCTGGCCGCTTGCCCAACACAAATAGTGCTGACATCACAGTTGATGAATTGCATGGTGTCGTAGATCGCCAGCCCCGCCGTCACCGCCCCGCCCGGCGAGTTGATATAGAGGTGAATATCCTTGTCCGGATTTTCCGATTCCAGAAACAGCAACTGGGCTACCACGACGTTCGCCACCTGGTCCTCGATCGGGCCGACGATGAAAACGACGCGCTCTTTTAACAGGCGGGAATAAATGTCATAGGCCCGCTCTCCCCGCGCTGTTTGTTCGACGACCATGGGAACGAGATTCAATGCTTGTGCGCTCATAAATTATCCTGTTTGGCTTGTCGCGGCCCGCATGCCTGCGAGCGGCTATTCTTACCGATTCATATAATCTTTGAAATCGACCTGCTTCACTTTTTCGACACCATTTTTGATCAGAAGGTCCACCGCCTGCTCTTCGAGGACCACCGGCTCGACCTGCGCAATAACCTGCGGGTTGCTCATATAGCTCTCAACCATCTCCGCCGCGCCTTCGTAACCGCCACACATGTCTTCAACGCGCGTCCTTACCCTGGCTTTATCGACCGTCAGCTCATTGTCTTGAATGTACTGGCGCAGCAGCAAACCCAGCCGAACACGTTTCTCAGCTCCCTCTGCGAAATTCTCCCGCGGCGGCGCTTTGTCGTGATCTTCGATACCCAGTTGCTTCATCGCCTCGTGCTGCAGCGTGTGCATTTCCTGCTCAATCAAGGCCTTGGGTACGTCGATGGGGTTGGCGTCCAGTAACCCGTTCATCACCTGGTCTTTGGTGTCCTGGCGAATTCTCTGCGCCGCTTCACGCTCCATATTTTCGAATACATCCTTTCGAAGTTGCTTGAGACCACCTTCTTTCACACCGTAGAGCGTCGCGAACTCCTCATCCAGTGGCGGCAGTTCCTGTTCTTCGACACGGTGCACATTGATCGCAAAATCGACTTTCTTGCCCGCCAGCTCTTCCGCCTGGTAGTCCTTCGGAAACTTCACCTTGAAGGATTTCTCGTCCGCGGCTTTGATACCAAACAGCGCTTTCTCGAAGTCGGGCAACATCTGGCCCTCTCCGAGGACAACCGGGACCTCATTACCTTTGCCGCCCTGAATTGGCTCGCCCTTCAACGTGCCATCGAAATCAACGATGACTCGATCGCCTTTGGCGCTTTCCCGATCGACTTCCGACCAGGTCGCCTTCTGGCGCCGCAAATTCTCGATCATCTCGTCGCTATCGGAGTCGGAAATCTGTACGTCAGGCTGCTCGACTTCAATCTTGTCCAGCCCCTTCAGGACCACCTCGGGCAATACTTCAAAGGTGGCCACGTAGGCGAATGCCTTGTCGTCCTTGCTCGGCTCCGCCTCGATCGTTGGGCCACCGGCCGGATTGAGATTCTCCTGCGCCACGGCGTCGGAATAGCTCTTTTGCATGAGATCGGACAAAACTTCCTGTCGAACCTGCCCGCCATAGCGTTTTTTCACGACGCTGGCCGGCACCTTGCCGGGCCGAAAGCCCTTCAGCTTCACGTTCTGCCGCATCGACTTGAGTCGTGTTTCGACCTCACTATCAATTCGCTCCGCGGGTAGCTCCACTCTCATGCGTCGCTCCAGCGCGCCCGTCGATTCCACTGTGACCATCATAATATCGTTACCTGCCTGCCCCGCGACGCAC
>CAYUOY010000268.1:0-3369 GCA_964446495.1 uncultured Woeseiaceae bacterium
GCCCAGTCTGGGAAAAGGGAGGCTGTCTATGACCAAACCCACCACCAAACCTACTGTTAAATCCACCCAATGGCAGTCCATGCAGTGCTTGGGCAAAAGACGGTATGGCTGCTTGATATTGTTGAATTCGGACGCAAGTCGTCCAGCAACATACATATTTTCAATGACCGGGACCCGCATGCGCGGCGTCTGGCGGCCATCCATACCTGAGCGAGGGCGATAGACAGGTGCAAAAAAAAGATCCTACAACGAGTATTGATTCTGGCGACGATACGGTGGAAGAAGCGGTTGCCGACGACCTGACGAACGAGACCTGGGAATCGCGGCGGATATCCGTTTTACCGTTGCGCGATGTCGTGGTCTATCCGCACATGGTGATTCCATTGTTTGTCGGCCGCGAGAAATCGATTGTTGCGCTGGACCGGGCCATGGACAGTGGCAAGAAGATATTGCTGGTCGCCCAGCAGCGGGCAGATGTTGATGATCCCAGTGGCGATGATCTCTATGAGATCGGCACGCTGGCGACGATTCTGCAGCTCCTCAAGCTGCCTGATGGTACGGTCAAAGTGCTGGTGGAGGGCGATGAGCGTGCGCACGTCGACAGCCTCACGGTCGATGACCATTTCTCCGCTCAGATCACCGTATTGGCCGATGAAGAGCGTCACGACGACCGTGAGGTCGACTTGCTGGTGCGCTCAATCGTGGCGCAGTTCGAACAATACGTAAAACTGAATAAAAAGATTCCACCGGAAATTCTGACTTCACTGTCGGGCATCGACGAACCTGGCCGACTGGCTGACACGGTCGCGGCACACATGGCGCTCAAGCTGTCCGAAAAGCAGCGCATACTCGAAATTCGGGACGTAAAGGACCGGCTCGAGCAGATCCTTGGCATGATCGAGATTGAACTCGACGTGTTACAGATCGAAAAGCGCATCCGCGGTCGCGTCAAGCAACAAATGGAAAAAAGCCAGCGTGAGTATTATCTGAATGAGCAGATGAAGGCTATTCAGATAATACTCACGCTGGGCGACATGGAAGATGCGCCGAACGAGCTTGGCGACCTTGAAAAGAAAATCGAAGCGGCCGGCATGTCCAAGGAAGCCAAAGAGAAGGCGACCTCGGAGCTGAACAAGCTGAAACTGATGTCACCGATGTCCGCGGAGGCCACCGTGGTCCGCAACTATGTCGACTGGTTGCTGAAAGCCCCATGGAAGAAACGCAGTAAGGTGATCCGCAAGCTGGATCGGGCCGAAGCCGTGCTCGAGGAAGATCATTACGGGCTCGAGAAGGTCAAGGAGCGCATCCTTGAGTATCTCGCCGTACAGCAGCGCGTGAAGCGCCTCAAAGGACCTATTCTTTGCCTCGTCGGCCCACCGGGTGTGGGTAAGACCTCGCTCGGACAAAGTATTGCCCGGGCAACCAATCGAAAGTTTGTTCGCATGTCGCTCGGTGGCGTGCGCGATGAGGCCGAAATTCGTGGTCACCGCCGCACTTATATCGGCTCGATGCCTGGCAAGATCATTCAGAATCTGGCCAAGACGGAAGTTCGCAATCCATTGTTCCTGCTCGATGAAGTCGACAAGATGGCCATGGATTTTCGCGGTGATCCGTCCTCGGCTCTGCTCGAAGTGCTGGACCCGGAGCAGAACTCGGCTTTTGCCGACCACTATCTTGAAGTGGATTTTGACCTGTCCGACGTCATGTTCGTGTGTACCGCCAACAGCCTGAACATTCCGGCGCCATTGCTCGATCGTATGGAAGTCATTCGCATCCCCGGTTACACCGAAGATGAGAAGCTGAACATCGCCATGCGTTACCTGGTCAAGAAGCAAATGGAGGCCAATGGGCTGAAAGAGTCTGAGCTGAATCTGACTCGCTCGGCCGTCGTCGACATAATCCAGCATTACACGCGTGAGGCCGGTGTCCGCAACCTTGAGCGCGAGATTTCGAAGATCTGCCGCAAAGTCGTGAAATCGCTGTTGTTGAAGCCGCGTGATGCAACGGTACGAGTTACACCTAAAAGTCTGGAAAAATACCTGGGCGTCCGTCGGTTCCGATATGGCAAAGCGGAAGACAGTGATCAGGTCGGTCAGGTTACCGGCCTGGCCTGGACGGAAGTCGGTGGCGAGCTGCTGACGATCGAGACGGCCGTGGTTCCGGGTAAGGGAAAACTGACCCATACCGGGCAACTCGGTGACGTGATGCAGGAATCCATCCAGGCGGCGATGACCGTAGTTCGCAGTCGCAGCCGTGTTCTTGGCATCGAGGATAATTTCTACCAGAAGTATGACGTGCACGTTCACGTGCCCGAAGGAGCCACGCCGAAGGACGGTCCGAGTGCGGGAGTTGGCATGTGTACGGCGCTGGTATCGGCTTTGACCAACATCCCGGTAAAGAGCGAAGTAGCGATGACCGGCGAGATCACTTTGCGTGGTGAAATACTGCCGATCGGCGGGCTGAAAGAGAAGCTGCTGGCAGCCCATCGAGGGGGCATTACCACCATCCTCATACCGCATGAGAACGAGAAGGATCTGGTCGAAATTCCGAAGAACATCAAGGACAAACTGACGATTCTTCCGGTGAAATGGATCGACGAAGTATTGCAGCACGCGTTGCAACATATGCCGTTGCCAAAGACTCCCGTGAAGGACGAAAAAACGGCCACATCGACGGCCGAAAAGGAACCAGAAACGGGTGACCTGGTCAGGCCTCATTAGACGCTGAACCCCGCACAAACACTGGATTTGTTGACGCTCTGACGGTCGCTTGGTATAAGCTACGCGTACGTTGGCAGGTTGCGGTTGCGGCTGGTAGCGTACGCGGCGGAATTCTGGAAAAGTCCGCCGGAATAAACAGGGTAATCAAATCGTCCGCAGGTTGGGGCGATCACGGGGATGCGGCGGATAGCGTTTATTTGTCCGCATATCACACTTCTATTTACAAACAGCAGGTGAATGCATGAATAAGGGAGAACTTATTGAGGCGGTAGCGGCATCCGCGGACCTATCGCGGGCGGACGCAACCAAGGCAGTTGATGCCGTACTCGGTAGCGTGACCAAGACACTGGCAGGCGGCGAGTCCGTGGCGCTGGTTGGCTTCGGTACGTTTTCGGTGAAGGCTCGTGCAGCACGCATGGGACGGAATCCGCGAACGGGCGAACCCATTCAGATCAAAGCCAGTAATGTTCCTGGATTTAAGGCTGGCAAAGCCCTGAAAGAAGCCGTAAACTAGCGCGCGCTTCGGCATCCGAGGGTCGAAAAATCGCCGCGTTCTGGCGATTTTTCGTTTTTAGGGCCGAGGTGGAATGTGCAGTAGGGCTTTTTTGATGGCGTTGCTGCGATTCAAACGGGTGCTTAGCTCAGCTGG
>CAYUOY010000269.1:0-3275 GCA_964446495.1 uncultured Woeseiaceae bacterium
CTGTGAAAGCCCGGCCCTGACCCTTGAGGGACGATTGGGCGAGCGCCTGGGACGTGCCGAGAAATGCGAAAGAAAGTGCCAGTAATACCCATAGATTTCTGTTCATGTTAGCTCTCATAAAGTTGTAATAATCGTTGGCAGGGCAACGAAATCCGATTCTCCGAGCACATCAGTTCGATGACGGCGCATTGCTGCTTAGCCAACTGTGCAAGAGCTTGCTGTTTTTGCTCTTCGGCCATATTCGACGGGAACTTGCTGCTTTCAGTCCGCCACAGTTTCTCTGTTTCGCGTGCAACGCAGCGCCGGGTGGTGTCATATCAAAGCTAGGTAGCCACCTTATGACTCTTCAGCGCGAAAGCGGCAGCAATCCGCCACCGGGTTCGTATTGAAGTGACTTTATTTACAAAGTACGGCGCTCAGCGCCCAATGAATCTATAGAAATTCCGATTTCAAAGTCCGTATACCGAAACCACACTTCTTCGGATTTCGGCGAAAAGGGTGTTGGGCCCTATCGAGTTCTGGTTTGTGAGTGCGATATTGCTGCCGGTCATGAAAACGACGATTCCACTGCTCCTGCCCGGCAGTCCGACCATCCAGGTTTTGTACCCGTTGTGCGACCCGCCATGCCAGAACAATTCGTTTCCGCCCCATCCATTCGCTGTGGCTGTGTAGTTAATACCGAGTGCCATGTTTCCGGGTTCGTCGCAGTACTGCATAACGCTCGTGTCCTTGCCCAGAAACTGGTCGACCCGTTCTTTGGGCAGCAATGATTTTGACGGTGCCTGTCCGTTCCTGTTGACTGCGATGACGAATTTCGCGACATCGATTGGGGTCGTAGTCAGGCTCGCTGCTGCCATTTCCGGATACGCATATATCGGCTGCGTGATACCAGCGACATGGCCATGAGCAAATCGGTCGCCGTTGCGGCCGGCGAATGGTGTCCGGTATGTTGTGCTCGCCATCCCCAAATCCACAAATAAAGCGCCCATGTGGGACAGGAACCCCCCGCCGTGGATATCGATTAGCGCTTGCACGAGCATGTAATTCCCACTGGTGTATGCCTGGGATAGTCCATTGTTGCCGGTTCGAAGTAATCGCCAGCCGCTCCAGGATTTCGCAAGACCAATACCAAGTATGATTTCTCTCGGCGGCGGCAATGCCACGTTGGTCGAGTACCGTGCCGCGCCGCCCCCGTTGCCACCGCCGGTGCAGTTCGGCGTATTCGCATAACAAAAGGATGCGCAATGCTGCAGCACCTGAATCAGGTTGCCGACTTCCGGGCGAATGGCGTCGCGAAACTTTCTACGTTGCGATCTTGAAAAGAGCCCTTCAAGATCTTGCAATACACCCTCTTCCTTCAGGTCCATTTTTCCGGCTTGTACAAGTTGCAGCACGCCAAATGCGGCGATCGGTTTTGAAATAGAGGCGGCGTCGAAGATCGTATCGGTGAAAACATAGCTCTCGGGATCATTTGCCTTCCGCTGGCCGTAGCCACGCGCCCAGACAATCCGATTATTTTGAATCATGGCAATTGACAGGCCGGTTACTCTGTTTGCTCGCATGCGCGCCCAAATGTTGCCTCCGGCGAGCCCGTTTTCGACCTGCCAGACCGGGTCGTTGCCTCGCATTGGTTCCTGCCCGTTAGAGACGACCGCGAATCTCGATTGGGAGACGTAAAATACAATATGATCAGCTCGGCGGTTCTGGCGCCGTATGGAGTCAAGATTGGATACGACAGAGTTTGTAACGCCATCCGTAGCGAACCAGAGGTCGCTGGCAAGCAAAACCCAGCCGCCGTCGGGCGTGTATCGAACCTGGTGAATAACTCGATCCGCCGTCAGCGCGTCAGCGACGGCCTTAAGAAGACCAGGCGGAATATTTGCTCCGGAGACGACGCCGTCGCTATCAACCATTAGCCACGTCGCCGAGTCAATCGGGTGAAAAGAGACGGAAGATACACGAACAGAACCGGAAATAGCGGCGCCCCGGATACGATTGAGTGCCGATGACGTCAGTCCCGACTGTGCGAAATTCGTACCGGAAACGACTACCCAAGTCCCGTCGTTGGCGAGGTCAACCGCGTCCAGTCCGCGGCCGCGTTGTTTGTGCTCGCGGATGCGCATAGCCATCCCTGCAGGCAGGTTTCGACTGTATGCGATCTGCTGACGCGTAGAAATCACCCACTGTGCTGAATTATTGAGCGCGACTGCTGTAATTGCCAAACGACAGTCACTGGCTTGCTTAAGTGCTGCCGCGAATTTTTCCGGGAGCACACCGAATCTGGTTGCCAGAACATTTCCGTTGCCGGGGTTATCACACGTGAATGCTGGCGACGGGGAGGGTACCGGTGGCGTCGACTCGCGGATTTTGCGGAGGTCGTCCTGAAGACGTTGCGCGGGCGAGTCGGTCGGTGCTATCAGGTCCGGATTCAGTTCGCCGTTATACGCTCCGGGGCCGGTGCCAATTGGCACCTCAAGCAGTGTGATGCCGTCATCATCGCGGCGTGCTGCGTTCAGAATATCAGCGGGACTGGGCGGCCGATTTTCAAGCGGAATGTCTATGCGGTTTGTGGCTGACGAGTTGCGTTTGGCCAACTCATCCGGTGGGCTGAGATCCCGTACCGGAGCACCCAGGACAGGTATGTCTGCATACCTTGACGGGGCCGTATCCGGTGCCATGCGGTCACCTGCCAGACCGGCTATGGTCTGCTCGCTCAATGCACGAGTGTAAATGCGGACATCGTCAATGGCATAACCTCTGGCGACTCCGCCGAAACGACTGAACTCGGTTGCACCGATGGTGACGTAGTAGCCTTTCTTGCCGTCCGGTCCGACGAGTATGGTTTGCTCTCTTACGTCCCAGCTATTCGGCTCCATTCTCAATGGCTTGCCGTCTCGTCGTCGGTCAAGTATCTGGGGTTCGCTGTCGTCAACCTGGAGCCGTATGGTCTTGAGTTCATAGTCCAAAACGATGGCAATAAACGTCCATTGGTCTGTCTTGATATCGAATCCGTCGACCGACATGCTGAACGCCTCGCGTCCACCACTGCCGCGAAGTTGCTTTACAGAACCACCATATATTTGCATCACGGGGTGCCCGATGCCAGCGGAACTGACGATCTTGCCCATGGACGAGTCCGGCGACCGCTTGATCCACGCCGTTAACGTTATCTGCGGTGTATCGATCGGACTCAGTTCAAAAGGAACAGCGACGGCCGAGCTGTCGTTAAAGTATATCGCCTGTCCGTATTTACCCGGCACAAAGGTCGGAGGTGT
>CAYUOY010000270.1:0-3258 GCA_964446495.1 uncultured Woeseiaceae bacterium
CCCGCGGATGACCACAGGTACTACGGCAACTTGGCCTTTAATCGCGGTGGCGAAAGCGCCCGGCTTGAACCGACCGAGTCCCGGCGAACCAATAAACGTGCCTTCCGGAAAGAACGTAAATGATTCGCCGCTGCTCGATGCGCGCAACAATTCGCGCGCATCACGGGTGCTTTCTGAGGTCACGAATCGTTCCACGAATCTCGAACCGATGCGTCGCAGAAGAAAATGCACGACCGGGATGTCGCGCATTTCTCCCTTTATTACGTAAGAAAAATGGGGCGGTAAGAAAGCCTGCAGGAAGAGTCCGTCGATGTGACTGGCATGATTCGCCACCAGAACACAGTGTCCTTCCGGCACGTTGTCCAGTCCATTGATGTGGGTGGGGATAGCCACAAGGCGAAAAAACAGCCGGCAAACACCGGACAGCCAGCGTCGACGACGATGCAGGCCGGGGATCAGCGTAACGCCGATCGCGGCGGCGAACACAATAAACAGGATTATGACCCAGGCATAGAGACCGAAGGCAAGTTGCGCAATGCGGTTCCCAGGATTCGTTTGGTCTCTTGTCATTGGCGGTATATCGTGTGGTTTCACAGGCAACAGTGTGATACAGATCACTTTATGTTAACGCGCTGGCTTAAATGTGACAGCGATCACGCCGGTTTTGAGGGTCCATCTGCATACTCAATCCCTCGAAAAATCCGATTCATGGCGGGTCAACTGCCGCGATCATGAGCGAATCCGGGCGCCTTGTGCTCACCGGTCGCATGATGGCACGCGGACAGTCAGGTTTCGGCAACGTGCGAGTCCAATAGTAATTATGACCAGTACTAACGACAAACCGAACGATACCAAGACGCCGTCCAGCTCCGAGCAACTCGTTGATCGCTTTCTGGATGCCATCTGGATGGAACGTGGCCTGTCACCCAATACCCTGGGAGCCTATCGTGCCGATCTGATGACACTGTGGCGTGGTTTGTCGGAGCAGAATATATCCATCGAGGATGCGCAAAAAGCGGACCTGCTGGAGTTTATCGCGAAACGGGTCGAAAGCGGTGCGAAGCCGCGATCCACCGCCCGCCAGCTATCCAGTTTTCGGCGATTTTTCCGTTTCATCATGCGCGAAGGTTTGCGTGACAATGACCCGACTGCGGATATCGCCATGCCGCGCATTGGTCGGTCGTTGCCCAAGACGCTGACGGAAGAAGAGGTCGATGCCCTGCTGCACGCGCCGAATACCGATGAGCCACTGGGTCATCGCGATCGGGCGATGCTGGAGCTGCTCTATGCAACCGGATTGCGGGTTTCGGAATTAATCAATCTGAAACAGTCGCAGGTCAACTTCAATCAGGGCGTTCTGCGCATCGTTGGCAAGGGTAATTCCGAGCGACTCATTCCGTTGGGCGAAGAGGCGCAGCGGTGGTTGCGCGACTTTATAGACGGTCCACGCATGGAAATTTTGCTCGAGCGCCAGACAGAGTATCTGTTCCCGACACGTCGCGGCGGTCGTATGACACGGCAGGCGTTTTGGCACATTATCAAACGGTATGCGAAAAAATCGGGTATCGGCAAGCAACTTTCGCCGCACAGCCTGCGCCACGCGTTTGCGACGCATTTGTTGAATCGCGGCGCAGACTTGCGCGTGGTCCAGCTGCTTCTGGGTCATAGCGACCTGTCGACTACCCAGATTTATACCCATGTTGCACGCGAACGGCTGAAAGAGATTCACAGCGAGCATCATCCGCGAGGCTAGCGCACCCAGGGGGTTGCACCAGTTGCACCAGTTGCAACAATGCCTGCGAGAATTGCACCTTGATCCGCCGTGGTTCTGCTAGAATCGCCGCCGCTGCGCCGGATGGAACCCGGATCGCCGCAATGGGTCGAAATACAGGACGCTGCGTGCTTTAAGAGGGCGTCAGCAACGAAATCCAGGAAAGAGTCAATGAGAAAAATCATAGTCAAAATGGCGGCAATGGTGGCTTTGCTAGCTATTGCCACCGCATCCTTCGCTGCCAGCGATCCAGCCGAATTGCAGCGGGTACAGGACAAGGTTTCCGGCCTGTTTGGCGAAATTCAGCCCGAGGACATATTCGCCAGTCCGGTACCTGGCTGGTACACAATTCGCAAGGGTGCGATTGTCGCCTACGTTTCAGCGGACGGACGTTACTTGTTGCAGGGAGACATGATCGACCTGGACTTGCAGATAAACCTGTCAGAAAACTCCCGCAATGATGCTCGACACGAGATGCTGTCCACCTATCCTGAAGATCAGATGATCGTCTTTACACCCGACGAGAAGCGCTACAGCGTGTCTATATTTACCGATGTCGATTGCACCTTTTGTCGCCGCCTGCACAGCCAGATGGACGAATACCTGGCCGAGGGAATCGAAATACGTTACCTGCTATACCCGCGCAATGGACCAACGTCGGAGTCCTGGTCGAAGGCCGAACAAGTGTGGTGTGCCGACGATCGCCGGGAGGCGCTGACGCAGGCGAAGCTCGACAAGAATTTCGAAACTCACAGCTGCGATCCATCAATCATTAGTGAACACTACTCGATGGGGCAGGATGTCGGTCTTCGTGGCACACCGGCAATTGTGCTTGAGGATGGCACGTTGCTCAGTGGTTATCTGCCACCAGAACGGCTTGCCGAAGCGCTGGTGAATAACGCGAAGTAAAACAACCATTTCGACTGATTCGGGTGTCGAGGATCGCGCGTCAGGTCGCGCTCCTACAATCGATCATTGGGAATCGCTGTAGGAGCGCAACCTGACGCGCGACCCCACCAGGACGAATTTCGCGCCGAGAAATTAAGATCGTTCCTACCGCCTGAATTCCTGATGGTGCACACCGCGGTTTCTGCCACGGTCTTCGAAAAACTTTTTCAACGCGAAAGTCCCGCTGCGGAATGCGATTTCATCCCATGGAATATCCGCTTCGTTAAACAGCTTCGTTTCCAGGCTCTCCTGGCCAACGCCATAGCCGCCAAGTAATGCTGCCGTAAAAAACAGGTGAACCTGGCCGGCATCGATCACGTCAACCGAGGCAAAAAGTCGTTCAATCCGGACTTCCGCGCAGGCTTCTTCCAGTGTTTCGCGTGCCGCTCCTTCCGCCAGTGTTTCTCCCAGTTCCATAAATCCGGCCGGTACGGTCCAGAACCCGTGGCGTGGCTCTATGGGATGCTGTTAGCAACCCGCAAACTGCATCTGCTTCAGTTCAGTCTGGGTCAGCACATCGGGCAGTGTTTTCACTGTGG
>CAYUOY010000271.1:0-3249 GCA_964446495.1 uncultured Woeseiaceae bacterium
GATGACGAGATCCGCCGCACGATCCAAATTTTGCAGCGCCGCACAAAAAATAATCCCGTGTTGATTGGCGAGCCGGGCGTCGGCAAGACGGCCATCGTCGAAGGACTGGCACAACGCATCGTCAACAATGAAATTCCTGAGGGTCTGCGCAACAAACGCATTCTTTCCCTGGACATGGGTACGCTGATCGCCGGCGCGAAGTTTCGCGGGGAATTCGAGGAGCGACTGAAGGCCGTATTGAACGACCTCGCCAAGCAGGAAGGGCAGATCATTCTGTTCATCGACGAATTGCATACCATGGTCGGTGCCGGGAAAGCCGAAGGCTCGATGGATGCCGGTAACATGCTTAAGCCGGCTCTGGCACGTGGCGAGCTGCACTGTGTGGGCGCGACCACGTTGGACGAGTATCGAAAGTACATCGAAAAGGACGCCGCCCTCGAACGCCGCTTCCAGAAAGTGTTGATTGAAGAACCGACGGTCGAGGACACCATCGCCATCCTGCGTGGTCTCAAAGAACGCTATGAGGTGCACCATGGCGTCGAAATAACGGATCCGGCGATTGTTGCCGCCGCCACTCTGTCGCACCGCTATATCACCGACAGGCAGCTCCCGGACAAGGCCATCGATCTGATTGATGAGGCGGGTTCGAAAATTCGTATTGAGATCGACTCGAAGCCCGAGGAAATGGACCGGCTCGAACGACGCATCATTCAGCTGAAAATTGAGCGCGAAGCGCTGCGCAAAGAATCCGACGAGGCATCAAAAAAACGTCTCACTGATCTGGAGTCGGAGCTCGCGGAGCTGGAAAGACAATTCGCCGATCTGGAGGAGATCTGGAAGTCGGAGAAGGCCGCGATGGCCGGTACGACTCATATCAAGGAAGAACTGGAACGCGCGCGCCTGGAACTCGAAACGGCGCATCGTGCCAATGACCTGGCCAGAATGTCAGAGCTCCAGTACGGGCGAATTCCGGAGCTGGAGAGAGAACTTGAGGGTGCATTGCAGGCGGAGAAAACGGAAGCGACCCTGTTGCGCAATAACGTTACCGAGGAAGAGGTCGCCGAGATCGTCTCCAAGTGGACCGGAATTCCGGTGTCGAAGATGCTTGAAGGTGAAAAGGACAAACTGTTACAAATGGAGAGCATCGTCCAGCAACGGGTTGTGGGTCAGAGCGAAGCCTTGACCGTGGTCGCCGATGCTATCAGGCGTTCCCGTGCCGGTCTGTCCGATCCCAAACGACCGATAGGTTCGTTTCTGTTTCTTGGGCCGACGGGTGTCGGCAAGACGGAGCTGACAAAGGCGCTGGCCGGGTTCCTGTTCGATACCGATGACGCCATGGTCAGGCTCGACATGTCTGAATTCATGGAAAAACATTCGGTGGCGAGGCTAATTGGAGCTCCGCCAGGGTATGTCGGCTATGAGGAAGGTGGTTACCTGACCGAGGCGGTTCGCCGCCGTCCGTATTCCGTCATATTGCTCGATGAGGTGGAAAAAGCGCATCCGGACGTATTCAACGTCTTGTTGCAGGTCCTTGACGATGGCCGCCTGACCGACGGTCAGGGTCGCACGGTCGACTTCCGCAACACGGTAATCGTGATGACCTCAAACCTGGGTTCGCAGATGATTCAGGAGATGGCCGGTGAGCACAATTATGCCGCGATGAAGGAATCCGTGATGGAGATCGTCTCGCAGCACTTTCGACCCGAATTCATCAACCGCGTGGATGATGTGGTCGTATTCCATCCACTGGGTCGTGAGGAAATTCGCAAGATTGTCGATATTCAGCTGGAATACCTGCATGATCGCCTCGCAGAACGTGACATGACGATCATATTGTCGGAAGCTGCACGCGACAGACTGGCGAATGCCGGGTTCGATCCTGTTTACGGGGCAAGGCCCTTGAAACGAGCCATTCAACAGCAGGTTGAGAATCCTCTGGCACAGGAGATTCTCAGGGGTAATTTCAAACCTGGCGATGCCATTGAAGTTGCCGTTGTCGATGACCGACTGGAATTTCTAAGCGCGGCTTGATGAATAAATGACCAGCGATGCAGCCGTCGGCGGCTCGGCGGCTATATTTTTTTGCGGAGATTAAGGATACATGCCGATTTACGGGTACGCCTGCAAGCATTGCGACCATACGCTGGATGCACTGCAGAAAATGAGTGACGATGTCCTGGTCGACTGTCCGGAATGCAGTAAACCAGAGTTGAAGCGTCTGCTGTCAGCACCTCGCTTCCGTCTCAAGGGCAAAGGCTGGTACGAGACCGACTTCAAGAAGGACAATCAGCGTAACCTGTCAAAAAGTGACGGTACGTCGGATTCCAAGACCAAGTCGGACAAGGCCCCGGATACTAAAACCAAAAAAGAGGCCGATTCGTCCGGTAGCAAGAAGAAGTCGTCCAGCAGCGAGAAGGCCGAAAAATAAATACGATGAATTTCTCAGACAAGGCAGGTGATCTGTGAAGAATTTACGCCGTTACCTGGTGGCGGGAATTCTGGTCTGGTTGCCGATCGGAATTACCATCGTGCTGCTGCGAATCCTGATTGGCCTGCTGGATCGCTCGCTGGTGCTGATACCGGCCCGGTTTCAGCCTGAGGTGCTGCTGGGTGTTGCCATTCCGGGCCTTGGACTGGTGCTGACGCTGGCTGTCTTGCTGCTTACTGGCATTCTGGCCGCAAATTTTGTCGGTCGCAGCCTGGTGGCATTCTGGGAACGGATACTCGAACGCATACCGATCGTCCGCTCCGTCTATTCGGCATCCAAGAATTTCGCGGAGATCGTGTTTTCGGACTCGGATCAGTCGTTCAAGAAAGTGCTGCTGATCGAATATCCTCGCAAAGGCTTGTATGGGCTGGCGTTCCAGACCTCGACTGAGTTGGGCGAAATACAATCAAGGACAGGCGAGGACGTCGTGTGCACGTTTGTGCCGACGACGCCGAATCCCACTTCCGGATTCATCATCATCATACCGAGGAAAGACGTCATTGAGCTGGACATGGAGGTTGATGAGGCGCTCAAGATGATTATTTCACTCGGCGTCGTGGTACCCAGTTGGCGTAAAGAGCAAATTGGGGAGCTACCGCTGGTGATGCCCGACAATGAAAGCGCTGAAAACAGCACGGAAGACTGATCTGCCAGGGTCCGGCCAACGACGCTGACCTTGCAGACTGGGGCACGAGGCCGTAACATTCCGCCTCTTTTTTTGACCCCGGATTTCACCATGCGCAGCCACTATTGCGGACAAG
>CAYUOY010000272.1:0-3203 GCA_964446495.1 uncultured Woeseiaceae bacterium
TTGCACAGTCGCCGCCCGAGTACAAATTCGCCACAGACAGTTCGTTCTGGCGATCAAAACCTACTGACTCTTTGTCATCGCTCTTATTTCGTCATCCAGCCCGGTCATTTCCCAGCGTGCAAGTGAAATCGGAATGCTATCGATCTTGTTGAGGCGGTCGAAGAAATCTTGCAGGCGGAATTCTTCACCGCGTTCCTCACGTTGTCTGCTGAAGTCTGCCAGCGTGCGTTCCAGCAAGTATTTGCCGGTGATGTAGCTGGTGCCATAGCCGGGTTGCCTGAGATACAGGTGTTGCTCGAAGATCAGGAGGTCTTTTTCGGTTTTCATCCAGCCACGTGGTGTCCAGTTCTGATGCACGCCGCCGGCCTCTTCCATCGTCATCTCGTTCGCCTGCGCGTAAAGTGAACCGAGGCCGCGTGCAGCACGCTGCGCCAGCAGAATCCAGACAAGCTCGCGAGACCGTGGACTATCGTCGTATAGCCCCGCATGCATGAACATTTCTTCGACACCGGTCGCCGTCCCTTCGTTGCGACTGTCGAATATGTTGTACAGCAGCGCTCCCTGCCTCACAGGACTCGGATGCGGTTCGAGATCCATGCGTGCAAGTTCGAACCAGTGATAAAAATGGGTAAACAACGGAGCCGGGTCGTAATGTGAGGTGATCGTGAAGAAGTTTCGCTGCGCCTCGGGGACAAAACGGCCCATGTGAGCCAGCATCGCGGGTTTCATGTAGTCCGTGATTGTCAGGACTTCCTTCGCCTCCAGAAAACCCATAATCCGGTTGACGGCCTCCTCGGCCCTGGCGTCATACTCCTCGGAATTCTGCACCGCAATCAGGGGCGGCAAGTCGCGATTGCGTTGTTCCTCAAGCTTGAGCGACGACCAGGCCCGATCGAGTTCCCGCTTCAGTAAACGCACCTCGTCTTGCCACGTTAATGGCACGAGATGCACATTCTGTTGATACCAGGTGTAGTTTTCCTTGCCAATGCCGGACGGACCGCTCTTGGAAGGCGCCTCGTCTTCAAGCCACGCGACTAACTCGTCCGTGGCGCGCCTGCTGCTGTCAACAACCGCCATGAGTTCTTCATTTGACGACACAGCGGCCATTTCAGCCAATTCATTGAGCTTCGATTTCTGTGCCCGTATATCGCGAATCCCCGCAACCCACAGGTCACGTGCGTTGCCAGTCAGGTTTTGCTGCGCCTGCTTCATCAAGGGTGGGATTGAACGTAACTCTGCGACTAGCCGGGTTGCTTCTTCGTCAGAAAGGGGGAAATCATAAGTCCATAGCTCGACCACCGCATGATTCGTCTGGCCCTCATGCGCAGGTACGTCGCTACGTTCCATGCTGACCGTGTCGTAGAATGCCGGATCGCGCGCCCAGGGCTGCAAAACACGGTAATTGAACTCGAAGCCGTTCATCTCTGCGCGAACGAGATGCCAGTCGACTTGTTGTGGCACGGGCCAGGAATCGATCTCAAGCGCATAGAGACGTTCCTGGAGTTCCTGAAACTCGATGTATCGCTGAGCAAACCGAGGCGCGGTGTAGTCTGGTGCTCCATCGAGTAACGGCGGCGATTCGAATTCGCGCCATTCTTCGAACAAAGAGAGGAGCTTGTCGTATCCACCAGTCTCCTGCGCAGTTGCCGGCCGACTGAAATCGACTACACAAACGAACAGGATCAAGACGATAAAAGGTAAACCAAAAAAATGTCCTGATACTTTTTTCATGAGACTTCCCATCCGAATCAATCGTACGTCCTTGAAAACAGAACGCCCACCTCGTTTTGCCGATCTGAGCGCTTGACTGTATTGAATATGTTACCGGTAATCATAGGTCGAACCGCGGGCAATAGGGATCAAACCGAATGGTCGTGATAATTCGGTTCGACCCCTTTCTCGACCCTTTCTCTGATAGAGGTCGTATATACTTTGTGCCGGTCAGCATTTTAGGGAAAGCTCATGAGACCAGCCGTCGTCGCTCTACTTTTTGCATTTGTGCTTGGTGGACTTATCGGCGAAGCCAGCGCCGGAACACGGTCGTTCATCGACCCGGGCTCTCCCGCAAACGATTCACTGCCTTTTTCAGGGGCGGTCCGAGTCGGAGATACACTGTATCTCTCAGGAGATATCGGCCTTGCTAAAGACGGACAGGTTCCCGACGACCCCAGGGAAGAGGCCAGGATACTCATGGAGCAGTTCAAGACCAGGTTGGCCGCTCGGAGCTGATCAGTTTACCGTTCAAGAACCACCGGCTGCAGGAGCGTTATTGGACGATGAATCTATCGCACTATCTTGAGCGGATCGAATATTCCGGGACTGTCGAGCCGAATGTCGTGACTCTCGCGGCACTACAGGAAGCGCACGTACGTGCAGTCCCGTTTGAGAACCTCGACGTACAGTTAGGTCATGGGACATCGATTGGTGTTGAAGAGGCTTATGAGAAAATCGTAGGCAACGCGCGCGGTGGCTGGTGCTATGAACAAAACGGATTGTTTGGCTGGGCGTTGGCCGAGATGGGTTTCGGTGTTACCCGGATTGCGGCCAGCGTCATGCGCGAACAAGGGGGTGCCGAATCCGAAGCGAGTCATCTCTGCCTGCTGGTCACGGCGCCGGACTCAAACTCGCGCTATTTAACAGACGTCGGATTCGGCGGAAGCATGATCCGGCCGATCGTGTTGCAGGAAGGCGAGCACGATCAGCCACCATTCACATTAGGTCTCGAGCGGCTGGATGGGCGTTTCTGGCGATTTTGGGAGAGCCTGGGCGAAGGGAAATTCAGTTTCGATTTCACCGAAGATGCCGCATGTGAGGCCGCGCTTGCGAAAAAATGCGAAAATTTTCAAAGCGATCCGGCATCACATTTTGTGTTGAATCTGGTCGCGCAGAAACGCTCCACCAATGAACATTATTTATTGCGGGGTCGAGTCTTAAGTGTCGTCAATTCGAACGGCACAACGTCAACGACTCTCGATTCGCCGGAAGCGTTGGTGGCGGTTCTCGTGAACAGGTTTCAACTGGATGTTCCCGGGGTCGCTGAACTGTGGCCCGGTATTGTCGAACGGCATGAAAAACTCTTTGGACGTGGCGCTTAAGCTAAGGAACCTATGATCAATTCAAAACTGATATCTTGTTTTAACAAATTCCTCATGTTTGGTGGAATCTGTTTTGGTTGAGTCGCGCGTCAGGTCGCGCTCCTACAG
>CAYUOY010000273.1:0-3174 GCA_964446495.1 uncultured Woeseiaceae bacterium
GATGAAGTTGGCCATGGCAGTTGGCGACCACCGTCACTACCGCCTTCACGAAATCATGCCGCGCCATTTTATTCAAACTGCTAAGACTGCTGGTATGCCAGAAGCCGATGTTCAAGCCATCTTCGATGCACTTGATGCAGACATGCCGGAAGCAATCGACAACGTCAGCAAGGCCTTACCCGAAGATTTTCCCGAAACCATTCGCGACTCAATTGTTGCCGGTGCAAATCAACGGCTCAAGCGAATGGCTGCCGGCTAAACACGGTGCTGTCATACATCCCGGTCGTGCGTGAGTTTTGCGTGAAAGAGTTGTGCACAGTCCTGCATCGTACTGCAAATCAGGCAACGGATGCCCCGGTCACTCTTTGAAATATAAAGCCTTAGGTGACCCTATCCGCGACTGAAAATCCGCGTGTCCTGCACGGAATGACAGCATACCAAACGATTGGAGCAGAGTTTTTTCGTGCACGGTTTGATTGACTCGGATCGGCTAGGGCCGATCCTCACCCTTCGGGCAGCTTCGCTGTCCTGATTCGCTTCGCGAATCGGTCCGCCCCTGGCCACCGTTCTTTGAAGCAAGCACGTCGATGCAGCATGAGGTGCCCGTCAAAGCCGAGTTCGAGGTTTACTCTGGTATGGCCTTGGCGACCAAGCAACCTTGATTTCCCTGATCTCACAACCGCATAAACTGCTGCCGCGTTCGTGACCAGGCGTAGCCCAGCAACACAGCCACAAAAAGCACCTCTGCGCCGAAATTGATGCCCGAGCTAATGAGGTCCTGTAGCCATTCGGGAAACTCGAATCGCAGCAGATTTGTGAGGACACCAAGCACCGCGTCAGTGATCAGGTTAGTCACGTACAGCGACAGCTTGATCGTGAATATAGACACTGCGGCGGTGATCCCTGATTCGAACGCAGACTTGAATAGTGTCTCGACGTTATGAGAATGGGCGATGGGCAGCAACATCCAGACGCAGATGATCAACGACGTCGTCACGCCGCTGGTGCGCCCTAGAAAGCCAAGATCGGCACTGGGAACGGACTGCAGCCACGTGAGCAGCACGACCGCCATCCAGCACAGTGCCCACAGGGCAAGCAGGTGGGGTGCCACCTTGATCCAGTTTGCCTCCGCTTCCGCGGCAGTAAAATCGCGTGCCTGTGCCTCGCCTCTTTGCATCAGCACTCGCAGGTAGACGCCCACGAGAACCGCCGGGATGACGAACGGATAGAACAGGACGTTTATGATCGACGCCAGCCATGACGTCGATTCATCCGAGCTCAGCAGCGCAAAAAGGACTGCTTTCATCGCGCCAGCAGCGATCGCGGCACCCAGGACGACGGCCACAAGCTGCCAAAACTTCTTCATTGTCGTCTGTGACGCCTCGACCGCCGCCGGTAGGGCTGCAAAATGTCGCGCCGAGACCGCCATATCCGATAGCCCGACAAATGCGCGGGCCCGCGATGACTTCCAGGAATAGCCGGCGTCGTCCTCGAATATCTTGACGTCATGCGCCTCGACCGGCGCACCGGATGTACCCCATATGAACTGATTTACGCCCACTGCCTCGGCTATCTCGCGAGCGGTGCGCCGTCGAATATCGAATGCAAGAACGCCAGGTACCGCTTTGTCATCATCGAGGCCTCGTAGTTCGCCGTCGTACCAGTCATCCCCCGGTAACTTCGCCTTCTCGCGAGCAATGGCCGCCGGCTTGCCGAATAGTCGTTGTCCCTTTTTACCCAGTCTCGCCAGCGGGATAAATACGAAGGATTCGGCACCCCGTTTCTCGAGCAAGCGGTCGAATCCGGCGCTGTACTTGTTCGGCACGGCGGTAACGTCGAGGCCATCGATCTGGATTCGGACTTCAACAGGTTGATTTTTTTTCTTGGCCATATGTCGAGGTGCCTGCCGGACAAGTATTCGTGCTTGTGCGGCGATGGTATGGTTTTGGTCGCATTTAGCAAGGACTACGAAAATGCGTGGATTCATTGAGGAATTACGTCACCGGAACGTTTTCCGCGTCTGCGTAGCCTACGTCGTGACGGCCAGGCTAATAGGATTGCCGTTGCTCATAGTCGTCTAATTGGCCATCGAACACAGCCCCGACGAGAATCGCGAGCTCTTCTACAAGCCAACTCCTCGATACCCTCGGCACGAGTCAGCGTGTCGTCCGCACGGTTGATTCGCCCCCGAAGCCAATTGAAAACGGCCATGCGAATTGCTGTGCTTTCTGAGTTTTGTGTCGCTTGTACAAAAGGCCGTACCAGAACTGATCATCCGAGGCGTATTGCTCTGCCCGCCTTGCAAAGGCCGGATCGGGCCCTGATACTGGGCGCTCGCAGTTGTACAAGTGACCCCTATGGATTTTCTCAAACTACAACAACAGCTTAGGCAGTTCGCGTCCGACCGGGACTGGGACCAATTTCACTCGCCAAAGAATTTGTCCATGGCGCTGTCGGTAGAGGCTGCGGAGCTAGTCGAGCACTTCCAATGGTTAACCGAAGCACAGTCTGTATCGCTTGAATCCGGAAAGTGTGAGGAAGTGGCCACGGAAATCGCCGATATCCAAATTTACCTGGTCATGATTGCGGACAAGCTAGGCGTCGATATAAGTGCCGCCGTAAGTGCGAAGATCGAGTCTAACGCCACCAAGTACCCTGTTAACGGTGCTTCACTAATTTAAGGCTAGCTGCTGATTTCATCACCTGAGTGTCTACAAAGCGTCCCGGGCTCAGTTTTCGAGGGACGTCTTGTCAAATCGAAAAAAACATTCTTGCTGCGTTTTTTACGCCTCGGGAAACGTACCTCAAACTCAGAAAGAGAATCCTGGCTGAATACCACCAGGAGGAAAACCCTGAAGACGTCGAAATTCAGTGACCCGCCGATTGTGTCGATCTTGAAGTAAGCAGAATCAGGTTTGCCAGTGACGGAAATCAGCCGTCGTTGTCAAATCAACTCGGCGTGCCATTGCAAATGGAAATACGGTTCGACCCCTTTTCTGTCGACCCCAATTGGTGCAGAGGATCATGCCTTCCTACAAGTACGATTCTCAGGTTACACTGGTTCGATGATAGGACTTCTTCAAAACGGTCAGTACGAAGTTTTTGTACTGCTCATCATTGCGCTCACGCTGTCCCTGTCGTTTCACGAATTCGGTCACGCCATCGTTGCCAAAT
>CAYUOY010000274.1:0-3169 GCA_964446495.1 uncultured Woeseiaceae bacterium
TCTTGCTCCACTGCGATTGAAGTATCACAGCGTGCAGAGAAATGACTCAGGCCGACAGGGTGGGGTTTGTTTGGCGCTTACGAACGAAAGGCGCTATTCGGGAGTTTCTGGCGGAGGTGGGGTATGTGGCTAAAGACCGGTATGAACCTTATGCAAGACACAGTTGGATGCCCAATAGGGAAGCGCGAGTCTACACACTGACAACCGATCAACTCATGAAGCTTGGTGAGGTGCTGGAGAAAAAGGGCGCGAACCTCTACAGCATGTTGCAGGCCCTGGCGGCAAAAGAGATTCTGATTGATAACGAGTTTGAAATTGCACACGAGGGAGGGGAAACAAGTTACCGCACTGAATTCTTGAGCGAAGGTGAAAAGCAATTACTGTGTGTCATTGGCGGTTTGACCCTTGTGCAAAATACCGAGTGCTTGGTGTTGCTTGATGAGCCAGATACGCATCTGAACCCCGCCTGGTCTTGGCGATACGATAACCTGCTAAAACAGGCACTCACCTCACAGCAGCGCACCACATCGACCACTATCATCGCCACCCACAATCCCATCCTGATATCGGGTCTGACTCGGGAGCAGGTGTTTATTGCAAGAAACGAGGGCAACCGGTTGCTTTACGAGCAACCTCATCGAGACCCACGTGGGCAAGGAGTGGCCAATATCCTGGTGAGCGAGTATTTCGGTCTGCCGTCGAGTCTGGACGAAAATACGCAGAGCTTACTTAATGAACGGTTGCAGCTTGCCTATAGGCAGGAGGAACTCACGGATGAAGAAAGGGCGCGGCTGTCTAAGATCAACGAGCAACTGGATAACCTGGGGTTGACCATCTCGTTTCGTGACCCGGCATATAAAGAATTCGAAGAAGGGAAGTTTGCACAGGCACAGGGAGATGAGTGAGTACATTGATCTAACTGCGGTTATCGACTCAATTCCGGCAGAGGTCCGCAACGCACTTCAGGCGGTTGATGATGCAATGCCGGCCAAGTCGGATGCTGAAAAAGCAGAAACCGCAGCAAATGGAAATCAACAGTGGTCACCCGTCAAAACGCATCTGGAAAATGCCAGTAACCGCAAGTGCTGGTACACCGAGTCAAAGAGTCCCGGCTGCCAGAATGATGTGGAGCATTTTCGCCCAAAAGCAAAGGTGCTCAGGGGTGGAAACATTGAACACTGGTACTGGTTTCTCACTTTTAAGACCATCAACTATCGTCTCAGCAGTCAATTTTCTAATCGGCGAAATCATAATCCGGTATTGGGCACGACGGGCGGAAAAGGAAATAAGTTTCCACTCATGCTTGGTTGTCCTCGGGCAACAGACATAGCTGGGCTAGACGATGAGCGGCCGGTGATTCTTGATCCCTGTATAGAGGCGGATACGGAGCTTCTCGAATTTCAACCTGATGGGCGACCCGTTTTGAGTATGAGGCATGTGGAAGATTCCGATGCGAGGTATCGAGTGGAACTAAGCAAGCTGCTGTTGAATTTGGATTACCCGACATTCAACGAAGGCAGAGAAAGCCTGTATAACAGAATCAAGAAAATTGGTGGATCGCGGTGATCGATATGTGCGAGATGGTGTTGATGCACTGGAGGATGTACAGAATGACCTGCACGCTCTGATGCATGAGGGCGCGGAATACAGCAAAGCAGCGGAGTGCTACATACGTTGCTACCGCGACCGTAAATGGGTTGAGGGTTTGATCTTGTGATCGCTTCTTGTTTCAGCTGCGATGTATCCTGTCACCTGGAGTATGATCAGAAAATGGCAATTGTCTCGACCAAAGAAGAGAAGCTGTTTTTATCGATGGGCTGGGTTTCATAATGACTTGTTTTTCAGACTACATTGTATACGTCGATGAAAGTGGTGACCATGGACTGAAAACCATTGATCCAAACTACCCGGTATTTGTGTTGGCATTCTGTATTTTCAGGAAGTCCGATTACATCGGCCAGTTGGTTCCCGCATTGCAGAATTTCAAGTTCGAACATTTTGGACATGATCAGGCAATTTTGCATGAAACGGATATTCGTAAGGATCGAAGGGATTTCGCCTTTCTGAAAACCCCGGAGCGCAAGGCAGATTTTCTCAATGCATTGACGCAGATTGTGGCCAATACACCATTCACGTTGATCTGTTCTGTGATTCATAAGGAGCCATACCGCAAGCGTTACGCTAATCCGGACAACCCCTACCATGTAGCCCTGGGCTTTGGTCTTGAGCGGGTATTTTATTTCCTTCGCTCACAAGGTGCGACGGAGCAGCAGACCCATATCATTGTAGAACGGCGGGGTAAGCAGGAGGATGCTGAACTGGAGCTGGAGTTTCGCAGGATATGTGATGGTGCCAACTATCATGGACACAAACTGCCCTTTGATGTTGTGTTTACAGACAAGAAAAGCAACTCGGCCGGATTGCAGATGGCCGATCTCGTGGCGCGGCCCGTGGGCATTAAGATGCTGCGCCCTGAACAGGAGAATCGGGCCTTTGATGTCCTGGAAGAGAAGTTCTATACCAACGGAAGGGGTGAGCGCGATGGGTGGGGTTTGAAATGCTTCCCTGGATTGTAGCGGGGAAAACAAAAGGCCCCGATGGTTCCACCGAGGCCAGATGTCGACCGGGAATCCCCAGTCCTTTGTAAATATTATGGATTAGGACTGTACTTATTTCAAGCCTGACAATGCCCGGAAAGGCTGAGGTCGCCTTGAAAGACGGCCTCGGTTAGGCGCGTTGATTGATCGGGATGACTTCTACACCTGCTTTCAGCTTGTCGAGGTAATCCGTCCAGTCCTGCATCATCTTTCGCCGTTCGGGCAGGTGGGCAGTGCGGTTGCAGGCGCGTCCGTTCGGGTCGCGTTCTGCGTGAGCAAGCTGGTGTTCGATGTGATCCGAGCGGAAGCCCAGCACTTCGTCGAGAATAGTTTGTGCTATGGACGGTTTCCGGGGCCAGTCAGTGGATTTTGTCGGGCTGTAATTGACTGGACAGGTAAATAACTCGCTGAAAACAGGCAATAAAAAAGCCGTCCTAGGAGCTAGGACGGCTTTGGATGCTGAAATGGTGGAGGCGGCGGGAATCGAACCCGCGTCCGTAAATCCTCCGCCCTCGGATCTACATGCTTAGTCTGTCTTTGAGTTTAACTGCATGCTACCCGACAGACAGGGA
>CAYUOY010000275.1:0-3140 GCA_964446495.1 uncultured Woeseiaceae bacterium
GATGCACCGGAGTTTCCGTGCGGGAACGCCGCAAGCCATTGAGAAAGTCACTACGATTGCAGACAGTCTGGGTGCTCCATTCGCTTTGCCATTGTCATTTTCCCTTTGTCGGGACAATGTCGATGAACTGGTGATGGTCGATGATCGTCAACTGCGGACCGCAATGGCCATTCTTTTTCGCGATATGAAAATTGCGGTCGAACCGGCGTGTGCGGCGACGACCGCTGCGTTGCTCGGTCCGTTGCGCGATCGTTTCAGGGGCAAGAGTGTGGTACTGGTTTTTTGTGGCAGTAATATTGACTGGCCGACATTCGCGAGCCAGGCAGGGCCAGGATTAAACGATGCTGATTGAGACACTGAAAAACATTGTCGGGGAAAAGGGCTGGATTACGGCGGCCGAGGAACTGGAGCCGTACCTGACGGAGTGGCGCGATACCTACCGTGGAAAGACGTCCATCATGGTCAGTCCTGGGACGACCGCAGAAGTTGCCAGCGTTGTCAGGGCATGCCGGGGCGCGGGCGTGGCGATCGTGCCGCAGGGCGGCAATACGGGCCTTTGCGGTGGCGCCATACCGGATGCCTCTGGTGAGCAGGTGCTGCTGTCGCTGGCACGCATGAATCGAATTCGAGCGCTGTCACCGGGCGATTATTCGATGGTCGTGGAAGCCGGTTGCATTTTGGCGGATGTGCAGGCAGCCGCGGCTGGTGTGGACAGACTATTTCCTCTGAGCCTCGCTGCGGAGGGTAGTTGCCAGATTGGCGGTAACCTGTCGACCAACGCCGGGGGTACCAATGTGGTGCGGTATGGCACCGCCCGTGAGCAGGTACTTGGACTGGAAGTGGTGCTTGCCAATGGCGAGGTGTGGGATGGATTGAGAACCCTGCGCAAAGATAATTCCGGCTACGACATCAAACATCTGTTTATCGGCGCAGAGGGCACTCTCGGAATCATTACGGCGGCGAGTCTGAAAGTTTATCCCCGGCCAGCCGAGCTGCACACCGCGCTTATTGCTATCGAGAACCCGCAAGCGGCCGTTGATTTATTCGCCCTGCTGCGCAACCGCCTGTTAGACCGGATACAGGCCTTTGAGCTTATTCCAGATCGTGCCATGCGATTGGTGCTGAAACACATTCCGGAAACACGATGTCCGTTTGACGATGCGGCGCCGTGGTACGTGCTGCTCGAGTTTTCAACCGATAGCGAGCAGCAGTCGGCTGAGGCTGAACTAATGTCCGTTATCGAAAGCGGCCTCGCACACGATATCGTGGTGGCCAAAAACAGCCGTGAGCAACAACAACTCTGGCATCTGCGGCATTCGATTTCCGAGGCACAAAAAAAGGAAGGCGCGAGTCTGAAACACGATGTGTCCGTTCCGGTTGGCGATGTGGGTCGATTTATCGTTACGGCGGAAGCGGCTGTATTAACGTCTTTTCCGGGAACACGTGTCGTTGCGTTTGGCCACGTTGGTGATGGCAATGTGCATTTCAACGTCAGCCAGCCAGCTAATGCGAATCCCGGGAATTTTCTGCAGCAGCGGGAGGGCATGGCGAGTGCCGTTTATGACGTCGTTGAGCAATTCGGCGGCAGCATCAGCGCCGAGCACGGAATCGGTACGCTGAAACGCGACGAGTTACCCCTGCGCCGTAGCGAGACTGAGCTAGCCGTGATGCGGGCGGTCAAGATGGCGCTGGATCCGGACAATCTGCTCAATCCAGGCAAAGTTCTTCAGGACGGACGAATGATGAAATGATCGGTGCAGGGCCGGACTTTTGGCGTATTTTGGTCTTTTCTGGCGACCAGTTCCCACAGTAGGGAAGTCGATTCAGGCTAAAATAGGGGGCTCGCAATTTCGCCTCGGCTGATCCGAACGATTAATTTGGAAACTTGATTGATCTTGAAGCGATGAATTCGAAAACACGAAATCCTGAGCAGCTGTACTCAGAGCAACTGTCCGACTTTGAAGGCCAGCTGAAGCACACAATGGACGACTCGTCCTTGTTGCAGGATGTCCATCGTGCCATTAGAGAGTTGCTTAGGGAGCACCGCAGCAGTGAGGTGGATATTCGCAAGATTCTGCTGGCGCAGCTGGACGATGGCTCAATACGACAGGAGTCCTATCAACTGGTCAGAACGATGCTTGATCGAATCGTGACCGACGAGGTCGATACGTTACCCGGGACTGTCGACACCAGTTCTCTTGCAGCAACCGAATTTAGTGAGACCGATGTCATTCCCGGTCCTTCGTCGTCCGCAGAGTCTGCCGAAGATCAATTGCAGATTGGGTCGGTTCTGCGGGATCGCTTTCTGCTTCAGGAACGGGTAGCTGGCGGCAGTATGGGCGTCGTGTACAAAGCGTTGGATCGACGCCTGGCCGAAGCCGATACGGGTGAACCCTGGGTGGCGATCAAGGTGCTGTCACCGAGATTGTCACGCAATGGCAATGCACTGCGCGCTTTGCAACAGGAAGCGGCCAAAGGGCGCTGCCTGACGCATCCGAACATCGTGCGTTTTCTGGATCTTGACCGTGACGATGAAGTCTATTTCATCGTGATGGAGTGGCTCGATGGCCGTTCGCTTGCTGACATTCTGGACGATGCCGGTAGCAAGAAACTGGATCTCAAGGTCGCCCTGGACATTGTTGGGCAGCTTGGCGCCGCTCTCGATTACGCGCACCGTTGCGGTGTGGTTCACGCCGACGTCAAGCCGGCGAATGTAATGATCGTACCGTCCGGTCAGGTGAAATTATTCGATTTTGGTGTTGCCCGGATTCGTCAGAAACAAAGCGAGACTGTGACGAAATTCGATCCGGCTGTTCTGGGCGCCATTACCCCTGCCTATTCGAGCATGCAGGTGTTAACCGGAGATGAACCGGTTCCGACCGATGACGTCTTTTCTCTGGCCTGTCTCTTTTATCGAATGGTGGCCGGTTATCGCGTGTTCGGGCCGCGTAGTGCGGCAGAAGCGGCCGAGTCAGGAATGGAACCGCAACGATTGCAAGGCTTGAATGCATCACAATGGAAGGCGCTGAAGAAGGCGCTGGGTTATTCGCGGGTGGCTCGCTACTCGTCCATCCAGGAATTTATTGATGATCTGACGGCGGATCAGCCTGATTCCGCTGTGCCATTGGATGTCGGCGACC
>CAYUOY010000276.1:0-3105 GCA_964446495.1 uncultured Woeseiaceae bacterium
GTTATCGCCGACTACGGTGCCAGCGACAAGGCGGTGGCCGAAGTGTTGTTCGGGGCAGGGCACCCGGAAGGACATTTACCCTTCGAATTGCCATCCTCGATGCAGGCCGTGCGCGATCAATTCGCCGATGTACCGTCAGACAGCAAGAATCCCCTGTTTCCGCGAGGCTTCGGCCTGACCTACGAGTGACAGCGACCGCGGGATCACACCCGCGCCACTCCTGTAGGAGCGCGACCTGACGCGCGACCCCACCAAGACAGGCCCTATCGCGAATAGACTAACCCGTCTCCAGTCCCGACCATTGCCTCACGATCGGCCCGCTGCTCGACGTCCAATAACAGCTGAGAAAATACCGACCACCGCCCCAACTCCACCGTAGTAAATTCCAGCCTCGCCCAGCGACATGCCTCCGCCAAGCACATCGAGCGTGATCCCGATATAAGAGGCGACCAGCCCCGCGCCAGCACCAATATATCCGTACCTCGCCCCTCGCCGGTTCGAGGCAGCCTGCTCGATCGCAGACAAGTCCAGTTCCAAATCGACGGCATCCATTTCAAAAGCCACCGCCAGTGCTTTTCTGGATTCAAGCGAGCTGGTGCCTTCCTTCTCGACCCGTTGCACAGTGCGCAGGCTGACACCGGCAATTTCGGCCAGTTGATCCTGTGACCAGGATCGCTGTTTGCGAAGTTCTTTTACCAGAGCGGCATTTATCATGTTGTCCATTGTACGTTCCCTTTCGGTTGCTTCAACAGCGATGGATTGTCGGCGGGAATCCATGGACTGGACAACGTCAGTAGAGCGTCAATGGGGTGACAGTGCTACGCCAGGGGCTGGCGTGGATTTATTGCCACCGATTCTTAAGGCGTTCTGGGGGGATTTGCGTTGTGGGGACAGCTACCTTATCTACCAGCCAGGTCGTCCCCTTATTTTCAGTGGGACAGGGTGTCAGGTCGCGCTCCTGCCGATTTTCTATTGACTCCATCGCAGGAGTGCGACCTGCTGCGCGATCTCACTAAGACCGATCCTGTCTAGAATCGATGCCGACCGGGACTGGACTAATTGTTTTGATGTGCGGACAAAAGAGAGTAATTACATTGTAATTTCAATGAGTTAACGGTATTATACTGTACATAATAAAGGGGTATCCTTTTAGCTCCACATACCACAATATGTAGTGGTGCCCGATAATTCCAAAATGCCCGTCGCGGGCCGTGATTACCCAAAAACCTGGGATCAGTTTCTCGACTGGTTTGCTGATGACGAGTCCTGTCGTCGCTATCTCGAAGATATCCGCTGGAAGCAGGGCTTCGTCTGTCCCGGTTGTGGCGAGGGCGGGGTTGCCTTCCAAGGGACTCGCGGTCGCTGGATCTGCCGGCATTGCCGGCGTCAGTCGACGGTGACGGCGGGCACCATCTTCGACAAGACGCGTACCCCGCTACGGAGCTGGCTGGCGGTGGTGTGGTACGTCGTCAACCAGAAGCAAGGCGTGAACGCACTCGGGCTGCAGCGGGTACTGGGACTCGGTAGCTACCAGACGGCTTGGACGATGTTGCATCGCCTGCGGCGAGCCATGATCCGCCCCGGCCGTGAGCGACTCCACGGTCTGGTCGAAGTCGATGAGTGCTGGGTTGGTCCATCACCGCCGAATGCGCTTCGACTTACCAAGAAAAAACAACAACTTATATATAAGCGCAAAGCTCAACGGATGATTGTCATGGTGGCGATCGAGATCAAGGAGCCGAAAGGCTTCGGTCGCATCCGCCTGCAACGTGTGACGAACAAGTTTGAGAAAGCCGTGCTGCCGTTCGTGATGGAGGCCGTCGAACCCGGTTCAGTGGTGCGAACTGACGGCTCCGCGGCTTACCGAAAGCTGGACAAACGAGGCTACCGGCGCGAGGAGACCGTGATCGCGGGTGCCGAGGATCCGGCCCATGTCATCATGCCCGGCGTGCATCGGGTGGCCTCGTTGCTCAAGCGCTGGCTGCTCGGTACCCACCAGGGCGCGGTGCGGCCTGAGCAACTCGATTACTACCTCGACGAATTCGCCTTCCGCTTCAATCGCAGAACGTCACGCTCACGAGGCCTCTTGTTCTACCGTATGTTGGAGCAGGCGCTGGTCACCGGGCCTGTTACCTATGCGCAAATTGCCCGAAAGGACAAACACAACATATAGGGGGTGATGGAGCTAACTGGATACCCCTTACATAATACAGGTATAAATAATCACCCGGAGTCCCCCGTGACCGCACTCTCAACTACTCCCCAAACCTCCCACGCTCAGTCTGAAATTCTAGGTGCCAAAATCACCGAACTCTCGGCCTTTCTTAACGCGGCCACCTACCGCCTGCTGGTCCTGATCCACGAATTCGACAAAAACGATTGTTGGGAATACCTCGGCATGGCCTCCTGCGCTCATTGGTTAAACTTCAAATGCAGCATCAACCTGCACGCGGCCCGGGAGAAAGTTCGTGTCGCCAACGCACTGGCCGGACTCCCTGAAATGAGCGCGCGCTTCAAGCGCGGCGAACTGAGCTATTCAAAAGTTCGCGCCATGACCCGCATCGCCAATGAAGAAAACGAAGACTACTTGTTAGGAATCGCCAAACACGGCACCGCCCACCATGTTGAGAAACTGGTCTCCCTGTACCGAGGCTGCAAACGCCAGCAAGACAACGAAAATGCGAACGAAGCCCACCGCAAGCGCGAACTGCAGTGCCATTACGACACCGACGGTTGCATGGTCATTCACGGCCGCATCCCGGCAGAACAGGGCGCCCTGATCCTGAAAGCCCTGGACCGGGCGTTGGAACAAAACGATCAACCCAAACCACACGATCAAAAAGTCCCCGCGGGGACGTCGGGAATCGAGCGATGGAGACTACAGAAGACGGTCCTAGAATCAGCCACCAACATAACCAGCAATTGATCGTCATCAGGACTAAAGATAAATCCGCGATCCGCATCTGCGGTTCTAGATAAGCGCTTCCAAGTTGAGAATTAGTGCAGATTGGCGCGACAAAAGTCTAGGACTAAAGATAAATCCGCGATTCGCATTAATGTTCTTAAGCACTGCTCAGGTGGAGTTGGTGGGCCCGGTAGGACTCG
>CAYUOY010000277.1:0-3081 GCA_964446495.1 uncultured Woeseiaceae bacterium
GGCACGACGCTTGACCAGCAATAATTCCGGACCATCAGGGCTGTCCCGCACGATGACAACGGTAGCGGACGGCAGCGCCGGTGCGGCGGCAACATTATCCCGATTCATGGTTCCTATAGTCGCACTTCAGTCGGTGAATACAAGCGTCGTAGCCACTCCCCGGAAGCGCGGGTTTCGGAAGCAGACATTGAGGTAGTATCGGGGCAAAGGTCTGCTTGCAAAGCGGACGTTCCCAGCATCACTTCCTGTCGAATATGACAGGGTCGCCGTTACTATCGAACATCAAGAATGGCGACAAGTCGCCTCCCTCCTGGACCGTGTGCACCATCTTCTTCAAGGGTTCTTCTGCAACTTCGGAACTGGGGGATACACCATTTTTCCCCGCGAGGATTGCAATCAGGACCATTTGCCACTCTTGTCCTACTTGCTTCGATTCCTCAACCAGATTTGCAAAACTAGTCAGCTCATTCAGGTCTTTGTCGACACACATGATGGGGTCGAGGAAGCCACCCTGACCAGCGTCAAAGCGCCTGATTTCTTCCTCAGTGGCTTCGTCCGGCCGCGTTACTTTTAGAAATACAAAGAGAAAACGTTGTGGTTCGGGTTGCTTTTTAGCTACCGCGAGGAGAGTTTCATAGCTTGTAATCATAATCGGAATATTGCTCACTTGAATCGTTGAGGTTGAACAACCCCCTATTGTTTGGGTTGGTGTATAAGATCAGCATCGACCTGTTCCAGCGTGTAGCCGTTTTCTGCCATCAAGTGCAATGCTCTGGGAACATCCAACCTTTCTGCCGGTAACGTCAGATAATACGGTAACTCGATGGGCTCATCTGATAACCGAACAATACCTGTTTCCAAAAGGCGCTTCACCGCTGATTCGATGGTGGAATCCAATCCGCCCGGCGGGCCATTTGCATAGTGTTGCGAAGCATAGCTGATAAGCTCCTGAATAGTGTGCTGACCATCAGCCAATGTAACTACCAAGCCCAACCACGGTTCATATACAAGCGGTTCCACATCTGGTTTGTATAGGTCGACCAACGACACCTTGTCGCTCTTCTTCGAAAATACGACACAGCGAGAAATATATTGAGATCTGTTCATATATTGATTCGGATAAACTCCACCGAAACCAGCTTATCACCGAAAACCATAGCTGTTGTCGGATTTTGCAGCGAAAGCTAGTCGTGACCCAGCACTAGCGGCAGACTCTCGTCTTTCACCCATTCACTCATCATGACGATGTTGGATGAGCAAAATGCGTACTCGGGTGCCGTTCGTAATTTTCTCTGCAATATCGACTCAAATCTCTGAAAATATCATCGGACTCCGCTGTCGCCACTTTTGTGATATCTCCGGGTTTCTGTTTGTATGACCAAACTGGCCGTAGTATGAACTCATTCCTGAATCTGGAGAACATAAATGGATAGACGACAATTTATGGGTCGAGCGTTGGTCGGAGCCGCGTCGCTTCCGTTAGTGAGCACACGTTCAATTCTCGGCAGTGAATTGCCGACAGACGTCACCGAGATGGGTGCGTCCGTTCTCTCCGCCGCAATCAAGCAACGACAGGTAAGTTGCAAAGAGGTAATGGAGGCCTATCTCGAACGGATTCATCGCTATAACCCTGTGTACAACGCAATTGTTAGCATGCGAGATGATGAGACTTTGATCGGCGAGGCCGCTGCCGCTGACAAGGCACTCGACGCGGGCGAGTATCTCGGCTGGATGCACGGAATGCCGCACGCGGTTAAGGATCTAAACGATGTCAATGGGCTTCCGACGAGCATGGGCTCACCGATCTTTGCAGGCCAAATTGCCAACACCGACAGTTTTGCGATTGCCCGAATTCGTAAGCAGGGGGCGATTTTTATCGGCAAGACCAATACGCCCGAGTTTGGCATGGGGTCACAGTCCTACAACCCGGTTTTCGGAGCGACCGGTAGCGCATACGATCCGACGCTCACGGCAGGGGGTAGCAGTGGCGGTGCAGCATGCGGGCTGGGGACGCATATGCTGCCAGTGGCCGATGGCAGTGACATGATGGGTTCATTGCGAAACCCAGGCGCCTATAACAATGTCATTGGGTTCCGACCGACCTTTGGGCGTATACCTGAGGGCGGCGCGGGCGACCTGTTCTATCTGCAACTGGCCGTCAACGGTCCGATGGGGCGCAACAGTGAAGACACTGTTCGCCTGCTTTGTACGATGGCAGGTGACAGCGCAGCCGAACCCCTGGCTTTGCGCGACGATCTGCCAACACCCGAGCAATTCGCGGCGACCAATCTCAAGGGCCTGAGGATCGGCTGGCTGGCCGACTGCAACGGCTATCTCGAAATGGAATCTGGCATAACCGAACTCTGCGAGAAAAGTCTGGCGACGCTCGCCGAGCAAGGCACAATTATCGAACCTTGCCAGCCCGACTTCGATATGAGCCGTCTGTGGGAAACATGGTTGACGCTGCGTCACTGGCGACGCCACACGATGCAGCCGCTATACGACAATCCGGAAACGCGCGCGAAACTAAAACCGGAAGCGATTTGGGAAATCGAAGGATCGTTCGATACCTCGTCAACGCAGATCTTCGATGCCGGAATCGCGCGTGCCGATTGGTTCCGGTCTCTTCGGTATCTGTTTGATCGTTACGACCTACTGGTACTGCCGACCGCTCAGGTGTTTCCATTTTCCAAAGAAATTCACTGGCCAAAGAGGATTAATGACCGTGAAATGGATACCTATCATCGGTGGATGGAAGTGGTTATCGGCGCATCATTGGCGGGCGTGCCGACCGTTAACGTTCCAGCGGGTTTCGACGCGAGCGGGCGTCCCATGGGTATGCAGTTCATGGGACCCTTTGGCGAGGACAGGCGCGTACTTGAGTTTGCCATGGCATATGAGGCTGTCACTGAGCACTTGCAGATCAGACCAAAGATGATAGAAAAATAAACATCGATCGAAATTTATGTCGGCTCCTGGCCGCGCTTTGCCGATCATTGGTTCGGAACAGGGTCGGCAGTCTATAAAGGGTCACATAGCAGCCTGCAGCAGGAATTGCGGCAAGATGACAGGCACTGACCC
>CAYUOY010000278.1:0-3039 GCA_964446495.1 uncultured Woeseiaceae bacterium
GCAAACCGGCCGTAACCAGTGACAGCGCGTAGACATTGAGAAAATACGGTACGAGCCACTGCGAAAAGGCAACGAAACAACCGAAAACAAGAAAGTAGTAGAGGCCGAAACGCCAGACCCGCACATCCTTGAGCGGCTTGAGCATTTCGGTCATCGAACCGGGCTGTTTCGCCGGTTTTTTGTTAGTCGTCAACAAGAAAAATATAACCCCCATTCCCGCCAGAATCGCTGCATAAAAAACCGGCAGCTGCCGCCAGGCATCAATGTTGGCGCCGTTGTCCGTGAGGTTGTTCAGCACAGTCGGAGCGAACATGGTCGTCAGCGCGGCACCGGCATTACCTGCGCCAAAAATGCCGAGGGCGAATCCCTGATTTTTTTTCGGGTACCAGACAGACGAAAATGCAATGCCGATTGAGAAGCTGACGCCGCATAAACCGAAGCCTGCACTACATAGCGCGTACCAAATAAAGCTGTCCGAGTAAGACAGCAAATACATCGGAATCGCACAGAAAAGCAGCAATGTGCCATAGACCGGCTTGCCGCCGTATTTATCCGTCAGGATACCGGCTGGTAACCGGAAAATTGCGCCGGTCAAAACCGGTATCCCCATCAACCAGCCAATTTCAACGGGGCCCCAGTCAAACACCTGGTTGGACGCGAGAAACGTCACCAACACGCCGTTGAGCATCCACGCGGCAAAACAGACCGTGAAAGCCACCGTATTCAGGGTTAGCGCCTTGTGGGACTGTGCGGTTGCTACTTTTTCCACGACCATTGAGTCCTTATGAAGAAGCTCAGCTCAATGCCTGTTCTTCAGTCGAGCCCATGTTCCATGTCAGGCTCGTTATTCAGGTGCCCCAGGGGCTCCGTTGTTAAAAGCTAACTATTTTCCATGCAACATCAGTTGTTGCGCGGACGAGCTTCAGACCAGGGCGTGCCGGCATCGCGAATCCGCTTCCTGTCCCAGTACCAGATAACCACTTGGTAGGGGCGCATGATGTAGTGAAAAGGAGCGACAAGTAGGTGCACCAACCGTGTAAACGGGAAAATAAAGAAAATCGAGAAAGCAACAACGATGTGCGTCTTGATCACCAGAGGCATTGCAAAAACGGCATCAGGTTGCGGGTTCAGTTTGATCAGCGACCACAGGTACGGCGACAAATCTGCAGCGAACCAGGAAGAGCCCCAACGGTAGCCCAATGCGATCCAGCACCCCAGCAGAACCTGTGCCAGCAAAACGAACTCAACAAATAAATCCATTTTGGTTGTCACTTGCTGTAAGCGCTCGTTCGTCAAGCGACGTACGATCAGTGTCACCAGGCCGATCAAAACGGCAACGGCGAACGTGAACCCCAGTCCCTCGTGCGCAATCAGGCGGGCCGGGTCAGAATTCCAGGACAGCACCAGCTTCGGAAACAAGAATGCAACAAGGTGCCCGAGGAAGATCATCAAAATGCCCCAGTGAAATGGGACCGTCCCCCAGAAACCCTTTCTATTTTCAAGAAATTGCGCGGAGAGACTCGTTACCTTGTAACCTTTCTGATTATAGCGATAGATAGTACCGACCAGAAACACCACAATAGCGATGTACGGAAATGCAACGAATAAAAAGTAGTCTAACGAACCCATCAGATGGTTCCTCCGTCTTTACTGGGCACTTGAATTGGCGAGCGCATTTTCTTCAATCTCGTTTTCCTGCACGATAGACCCAAGAAAATCGCTGGTACGCTGAAGCGGCATCGTTTTAATCAGTTTGAAATCCTGCTTCAGCACTTCATACAGGGACTTCAGAGCGAATTTGTACAATGTCACGGCTTCGTCGGTCTGCACGGCTGGCATTTCAATCAGAGTTTTGTAGTGCTTCTGATATGACTTATTCTTCTTCGCGATTCGATCCGTATCGAATTCGCCGATCATTTCCAGCAGCGCCGGTGCGACGATGGCATAAGCAAGATCTCGAATCAGTTCCTCGTCCTTCAAAACGCTCATCAGGCGCAGGATGTTTGGCAGATAGTCCGCTAACTCGGTTCCGCAGTCGTTGTTCGCGTTGCGATGCTCGTGATTCAAATTGGCCAGCAATTCACCACGCTTGTAGTCATCACCAAACAGGACATAGCCGATATCCAGGGTCGCAATCGCCTGAACATCGAATGAGCGTGTAAAAAGCTCCTGCATGGTCCGCAGGTTGTCCGCAGGAAGATAATCCATAAAGCGCTCAAGCATGGCCGCAGCCACTGGATATTTTCCATCGACGTACTTGTATATTTCCGTCACCGTCTGCGGATATCCGGCTTCCGGATACTCCAGCAGTCCCGCCAACAGACGATAGTGAGTCAATTCTGGCATATCACAATCCCCTCTGCGCAGTGCCTTCTTTGAAGCCGAAGCCTGCACTGCCTTTCTTGTCGCCGGTAAATTCCATCATCTCGATTGCCTGTTCACGATGCGATGCCGGAATAACGAATCGATCATCAAACTTGGCCAAGGATGTCAGATAGTAGATATCGTCTGCCATTTTTGCGGTCAAACCCGCCTGCTTTAGCGCTTCGTTCGACTTCTCTTCGGAGATATCACCCACCGTTACGTGCCGACGATAAATTCTCACGGCCATGAGTTTTTGCAATCGCGCCTTAATGATTTCCGGGTCGCCATTGCTGAACAAACTAGCCATGTACTCGATTGGGAATCGAGCTTCATCAAGCGTACCGAAAATCTCGTCGGTACTCGTGTCGTACAACCAATCGTCATCCCACTGCTTGACAACTGAGCCCATTTTCTCGAGCTGGGCGGAATCTGACTTTCCGAGCGACGCCATCACCGGCAACAGAGGCGGAACGTAAAACAACATCGGCAACGTGCGGAATTCCGAATGCAGTGGAAGCGCCAGCCCCCACTCTTTGACAAATTTGTAGGTTGGCGATGCTTGCGCCGAGCGAATTGTTGAATCAGCGATGCCGTTTTCCTTCGCCGCCTTGATCACGGCCGGATCATTCGGATCCAGAATCATATCCAAGTGATTGTTGACCAGATCCTTGTCAT
>CAYUOY010000279.1:0-2991 GCA_964446495.1 uncultured Woeseiaceae bacterium
CACCACGGCCAATCTGTTGCGGTCATCGTATTGGACGGTTGTCCATTTTCTTGCATGCTATTTTCCCCAATAAGGCCGCTGTCTCGAAATTCGTGCAAAAAAAACCCGCAGGAAAACTTCTTGCGGGTTCGATGACAGTATCCGGTTTCTTTTTATTTAGCCGGTTTCACCGCCAGTCTCACCCACGCTCCTCTGGCGCACCATTCGTTTTGTATGTTGTTCGGCTTCGACTAAAGCGAAGACCGGGCACACTGCATGGGCAGATTTCGAATGCATGGGTGCAGTAAAGCGAACCCGGCGAGCCAGGTCAAGTCCCAACGGTATTATTCGTCCCAAGGTGGCGCAATTGTCACTGCGCCCTCCGAGGCTGACAAGACCTCAGCACGGTACTTTGCTAATACACCACGACTGACGGTGGACTTCGGTCGAACCCAGGCGGCCCGCCTCGATTTCAGGGTGGCCTCGTCAACGGCCAGGTCAATGCGCTTTGATCGGGCATCGATCGTGAGCCTGTCCCCGTCCTCGATCAGCGCGATGGGCCCGCCAACGGCCGCCTCTGGCGATACATGCCCAACGACGAAACCATGGCTGCCTCCCGAAAAGCGTCCATCCGTAATCAAGGCAACGTCGGCACCGAGTCCCTTGCCGATTATCGCACCGGTCGGGCTGAGCATTTCTCGCATTCCCGGTCCGCCTTTCGGTCCTTCATACCGAATGACGACAACATCGCCCTTTTTGACGTCGTCTTTCAGAATCGCTTGCAAAGCACTTTCTTCCGAATGAAACACGCGGGCGTTGCCTGCAAACACCAGTCCTTCCTTGCCCGTGATCTTCGCGACAGCGCCTTCCGGCGCCACATTGCCGTGGAGAATAACGAGATGGCTGTCCTTTTTTATTGGATCATCGAACGACCGAATAATATCCTGACCTGGCGGGTAATCCTCAACATCCGCAAGATTCTCCGCCAAAGTCTTGCCGGTGACTGTCATGCAATCGCCATGCAGCAATCCCTGATCGAGCAAACGCTTCATCAATGGACGAATACCACCAATCGCGATGAGCTCGGACATCAGGTAGCGGCCACTCGGCCGGACATCGGCCAGCATCGGCACCCGTGCACCGATACGGGTAAAATCATCCAGAGCAAGGGGCACTTCCGCTTCGTTCGCCATAGCGATCAGATGCAATACCGCGTTGGTGGACCCGCCCAGCGCTATCACGACCGTGATGGCGTTCTCGAAAGCCTCCAGTGTCATGATGTCACGCGGTTTGATGTCCTGCTTGATGAGTTCGATCACGGCTTCGCCGGCACGCTCGCAATCGCTTAATTTGCTTTGCGACACGGCTTCCTGGGCCGAACTGTTGCCAAGACTCAAACCCAAAGCTTCAATCGCTGAGGCCATTGTGTTTGCGGTATACATGCCGCCGCAGGCCCCGGGTCCTGGTATCGCCGTCCGTTCGATATCGGCCAGTTCATCGGCGCTGATATTGCCACTTGAAATGGCACCGACCGCCTCGAACACCGACACAATGTCGCGGTGCTTCGCACCGGGTCGAATGGTGCCGCCGAACACAAATATGGATGGGCGATTAAGACGTGCCATCGCCATGACACAAGCTGGCATATTCTTGTCACATCCGCCAATGGTAACGAGGCCGTCGAACCCTTGCGCACCAGCGACGGCTTCTATTGAATCAGCAATGATTTCCCGGGACACCAGCGAGTAACGCATGCCCGGGGTTCCCATCGAAATACCGTCCGACACCGTGATCGTATTAAAGATGACGGCTTTGCCGCCCGCCGCGTCTGTCCCGGCCGCCGTCTTTCTCGCCAACTCATCAAGGTGCATATTGCACGGCGTAATCATGCTCCAGGTTGAGGCTATCCCCACCTGCGGGCGTTTGAAATCATCGTCCTCGAAACCCACCGCTCGCAGCATGGCGCGACTCGGCGCCTGTTCGTCGCCGTCGGTGACGACACGGGAGTATCGTCGCAGTTCTTTTTCATTCATGGAGGTTCGCTCTTGATCGGCCAATCACTGTCTTGCAAATCCTTTTTGCGGATTATTATTGGGCAGCGATATCGTCATCCTGAATCATAACCGTAATACGGCGATTAATGTTCGCGTCATACTCCGAGAAGCCACTTGGTATCTCGAGCAGGAATGCTTCGTCCGTTTCGACCAATGCATCCTGGACCAGCGGGATCAACACGCGAAGGGTGGTTTGATCAGCCGCAAAAAAGAGCGTGGTATTTCCGGGCGCAAAATAGTCGGCGCCCTCCGAGGCCCCGAAATCGCTGACGGAATACTCAATCTCAAACGGGCGACCATCCGGATTCAGGCGCAATATATCGATCTGGACCGCCGGATCACTTTCCCTGACAGTCACCCGGTCCAACCAGAAGACAACCGTATTCGGCGGCAGGTGCGCATTGGGTGGCGCTTTTACGTTTTCCTCCTCCGCCAGATTACTAACGACAGGAACCGACAGCGAGTCTGCCACGTCCAGAGTCTGCAGAAGATTCGGCGCACTTTGTTCGACGGTATCCGGCTTGGTCGGCGTGCTCATGGCCTCCTGATCAACCGTGACATTCGCGGTACTTTCAGTACTTTCGTCACCAGCCAGGTCCAGCTCATCCACTGACACCGCACCCGTCTGATCAATGGACAAACCTGCGCCACTCGTTGCCTCGATATCCACTGCTTTCCCTGCGGCGGGCGATTCCATTGCGGTGTCCACTGAAATGTCTTTTTCCGCGCCGGTGCGCAATTCCCCGGAGATCGAGTCCATACGCTCATTGGACCGCACAAGCCCATTGGTGGCGTCACCTCCTCGCTGGTCAGGCATTTCCTCATCCGTAACGCCAGAGCCAGTCTCGCTGCCAGCCGGACCTATCGCAGCAGGCAAATAGTCCCTCAAGAAGTTTGTTTGCGTACCGACCCAGACCAGTGCAGCGACGAGGCCAAGGCCCGCTATCACCACCGGCCA
>CAYUOY010000280.1:0-2982 GCA_964446495.1 uncultured Woeseiaceae bacterium
GATACCATTGCCAACGGATGAGCGCTCGTTGAGTCACTATGCGTCTTTACAGGTTGCCTAACATTACGATTATATAAATCAGCTATTGGCAATGTCTGAATTGGAGCCGGATGCAGACGATGAACGCTGCTACAATCAGGTTTGACGAATTTTGGTCAATCGGTAATCCGAGGCTTTCCTCTGCAGAAGACGTAACATTCCTCTTATTCGTTGCAGTGATTCTGGTGAGCGCACTATTCGCCGCTTTTGCACCTGAACAAAAACAAGGCAAGACGACAACGATCGAAGTCAGAATCAAACCCATTGTGCCTTCAGACCAAATAATCACAGGCATACCTGAGATGAAGCGTGCGGATCCACCAACTGATCAACCCATCGCACGACAAGACAAACAAATACAACCGCCAACGAAACCCATTGCTCCTGCAGCAAAAAATCCAACGAAGCGACTCGACCTGACACTCCATCAATCCCCTGCCCCGTTCAAACAGTTTGGAGTTACACCAAAATCTAATCTTCAACCGGACAGGTTCAGGTTCAACCGCAAGTCGGAGGACAGCGCATCAATTGCGACTACTTATGAACCCTACGTCAGTGTATTTGGCGATATCGAAGTTGGAATCAGCGACCGGTGCACGTTAATTATGGGCTCGAACATCAGTTTGTTCGATGACCGTCCAAGAATCTCCACGGTCAGGTGCAAAAAAAGAACAGGCCAGCATAAACTCGAGCAGCTGTTTCAGGACATTCGTCGTCGTCGACAGTGATGACCGAAAATGGACAGCATGACGACAAAATCACCTAAAAATGGCATCAGGCATTATTTTCCCAGCCTACCGCTGTAAAATCGAAACAAAGGAAATTCGCAGCCTACTCGGAGGAAACTGCTGATGTATATCAATTTCTGGTACCCGATCGCCCGTGGCGACGAGGTCGCTGACGACAAACCATTGCGTGTTGAATTGCTCGGTCTGCCCTTTGTTGCCTTTCGTGACCAAAATGGAGACGCCCACGTGCTGTCGGACACCTGCGTACATCGCGGCGGCTCGCTGAGCGCCGGGTGGGTACGTGACGGGCGCGCCGTTTGTCCGTATCACGGCTGGGAATATGACGGTGACGGCAAGTGCCAGAAAATTCCGTCGCTGGAAGACTCCAAACCACCGGCTCGTGCGAAAGTGGATTCCTATCCGGTGCAGGAAAAGTACGGCATCGTGTTTGCGTTTCTCGGTGATTTACCCGAAGACGAACGCCCGCCCTTGCATGAGATCGAAGAATTCGACACACCGGGATGGAAGACGCAACTGTATACCTATGATGTCGCCTGCAACTATGAGCGATCACTAGAGAATGGCCTGGACCCGACACACAACCAGTTCGTACACCCTTTGCAGGGCGCACCAATGTTGTCCACCGAACAGCAGCGATCACCGCTACCCATGGAAGATATTCCGTGGGGCAGCAAGTTCTATATGTCTTATCCGGCCAAGGCCGTCGAATCAACGGAACTGGACAAAGTAAAAACCGGCGACCGCATCGGCGCGGCCGGTTCCTGGTTTCAGGGCCCGAACCAGCTCATCACCTGGATCGATATATCCGCAGAAAACGCTTTTCATCAATACGCTTTCGAAGCACCCATCGACGATTCACACACGCGCATCTTTTTCCTCAACATGCGCAGCTGGCTGCTGGAAGACGAACATGACATGCGTATCGAAGAGCCGACACTGGCAATCGTTGGCGAGGATGTCGATATTCTTGAGAAGTTAAGCCCGATTCGAACCCCAACGACCAACACCAAGGAGATCCTGGTGCCCAGCGACGGGATGATAGTGCGCTATCGCGAATGGTTGTCGGACTGGGACGCGAACGGCTGGCGCATCGACTACAAGCGACTGCGCGATGAGCAGGGCGACTTCGCCTACGCAATCCCCTCCCCCGACCGCCGCACCGGCGGCAACTGGGTACTCGATACCATACCACTGCAACCAGGCGGGGAAGAAGCCCGGAATCGTCGGGTCTCGCCCAAATTCGGCCAGGCCTGACACAGCCGCGGCGCACCGCCGCGGTGACATTGATGTCAGGCGGCGAGATTTCTCAGGCGGCGGAATCGCTGCTCGACGTTACCGATGACCGTGTTGTCGGCTATTTCTTCGGTGTCCAGCACGTAGCCCTTGATGACGAACCCGCTCAGTGGCTTGGCAATGTGCTGATCGTTGGCACCCTCTTGCAGGTAGTTGTCGAGATGCAGGTGGCCGATTCGAGCATCCAGCTGTCGTTTGATCATGTTTATTTCCTGAGGCATTGAGGTCGGGTCATGCTCGGAAGCCGGGAGATGGTGTTCTCGAGCCCTTTGTTTACGCGGCGCACTATATATATCAATGTTGTGCTACGCAATATTATATTCTAATAATTCTAAAGAGATATAATTATTCTCTTTTTAATCATATAGTTAAAAACCATCGATAGATCTTTTGCACTGCATTACTTTTCGTGTATACTGTGCGCTGCAAAAGGAATTAATACACGGAGACGGACCCATGACCGATATCAACGAACAGTTTGCTAAATTCACAGCCTTCCAGGGCGATGCCATCGCCCCTTTCAGCGCCTTCGGTGGCATAGCTGCAGAAACCTTCGAGAAGCTCGCTCGCCAGAACTATGCCGTCATCGGTGATTATGTTGAATTTGCGGTTAACCAGGCCAAACTGCCTGCCGACGTGAAAGACATTAATGGCCTTGTAGGACGCCAGATCGAGTCTACCCGCGATTTCGGCGAGAAGCTCACGACACGTTTTCAGGAGTACGCCACGATTGCACGCACGGCGCAAAATGAAGCACAAGATGCCACGGCGAAGACCGCGACCAAAGCTGCGACCAAAAAAGCAGCCTGATCTGTAGAGTCAACGATGCTCAAAGAGGGTGGTAGCTTCTTGCTATCGCCCTCTTTTTTTTCGCCCTCTTTTTTTTGCTACCAAGGCCCCG
>CAYUOY010000281.1:0-2970 GCA_964446495.1 uncultured Woeseiaceae bacterium
ATCACCGACGGTACCGCCGATTTCGATCATTGCGATATCGGCATCACCCGCACCTTCGATAATGCGAGTTTTGATTTCATCGGTAATATGCGGAATAACTTGAACGGTACCACCCAGATATTCGCCACGGCGTTCTCGACGAATAACACTTTCGTAGACTTTTCCGGTGGTAAAGTTGCTACTCTTACCGGTAGGCGTACTAACAAAACGTTCGTAGTGGCCTAAATCCAGATCGGTTTCAGCACCGTCTTCGGTAACAAATACTTCGCCATGCTGGAATGGGCTCATGGTTCCCGGATCCACATTGATGTAGGGATCTAGCTTCATCATCTGAATTTTCAGACCACGACTTTCGAGAATGGCGCCAACTGCGGCAGAAGCGAGACCTTTACCCAATGAAGAAACCACACCACCGGTAACAAATATATATCGCGTCATGAATAACAGGCCCTGGTCACTGTGAATTAAGGAAAAGAAAAATTGGTGAGAATGAGGAAATCGCGTGACCCGAACATTAAAATCGTAGAATCGATTGTAGAGTCGCTTACTTCATCTGCTCGGGAGGCAATTCTATCAAAAACAGGGCTTTCCGACAATGAAAATAACTTTTACCACAGAGACACAGAGGGCGCAGAGAAAACACTTCATCATGTCATGTGCCACAGGCACTTAATAACCAGGAAACCTCCGTGTTCTCTGTGTCTCGATAATTGCTCCTGCATTATTCTACTTACGGGCGTCCTGCCCTAATCTGTGGTTAACCTTTTTTATGTATTTGCCAATCATCATAAGGCTGCCATGTCCTTTTGCTATACAATTACCCGAAAACACACTTAACAAGTTTACAAATATGTCATTAACCGAGTCATACAAAAAAGCCCTGTTACAACCCGACCGAATTCACGACGCGGCTCAAGAACAGGCCATTATTAAACTCGAAGCACTCAGTCTGGCCTTAACCACGAACAAAAAAAACGCCTTATTTGAAACGTTGAAGCAACTCTCGCCTTTCAAAAGCCACCGACCTCAACCGATAAAAGGTTTATATTTCTGGGGTGGTGTCGGTCGTGGAAAAACCTGGCTAATGAACTTGTTCTACGAAGAACTCGACATTAACGATAAATATCGCGTTCATTTCCATCATTTTATGCTCGACATCCACGGACAACTCGGCGAATTAAGCAAGCAAAGAAACAAACGAAAAAACCCCTTACAGCAGATAGCCAAAGATCTGGCAAAAAAATACAGGCTGCTGTGTATCGACGAGTTTATCGTCACCAATATCACCGATGCCATGATATTAAGTGAATTACTTCATGCCCTGTTTAAATATCAGGTCTGTTTGGTCGCCACATCCAATCGCGTACCTGACGACCTTTATCTAAACGGTTTGCAACGTGAACGTTTTCTGCCTGCTATCGAATTGATTAAATTACACACCGAAGTATTTAATCTGGACGGCGGCATTGATCATCGCACCTCACTACTCGAACAAAATGATGTCTACTACACACCCGTAACCGATCAAACTTACGCACAAATACATCTACGTATGCAGGAACTTTCGATTACAACCATGATAGAAAATAAAACACTGAATATCTTAAATCGAGAAATCAAAACCATATATTCCAGTGAAGAAATAGTCTGGTTTGATTTTGATGTCATTTGCACCACGCCCCGCGCAGCACAGGATTACATCGAACTGGCACAACAATTCAACACCGTTATTGTCAGCAATGTTCCAATTTTGGATGAATACAGCGATGATAAAGCGCGACGCTTTATCTACCTGATTGATGAGTTATACGACAGAAACGTCAAGCTCATCACCAGCGCGGCCGCCGAACCTGAAAAACTGTATCAGGGCAATATGTTAGAATTTGCCTTTCATCGAGCCAGTAGCCGACTAATCGAAATGCGTTCACATCAATACTTAAGCCAGACGCACAAACCGTTCTAGCCATTTCACATGCAACACAATTTACCCAAAAAACTCGAAGAAAAAATAGAAAACCTCTGCGAACAGGGCTGCTCTCAGATAAATCAGATAATTGATGGCGTTAAAAAGGGTGAAAAAATAGAAGAATTAGAAGAATTTAATGGTTCAGAAATTGAACAGATCATCGATGAATTAAGCAAGATAATGTCGGTTTACGACGAGTAAACCTTCATTACTCATTCTCGTTCCCATGCTCCGCGTGGGAACGAGGCTAACCACTATTTAACTACTTCCTCATCAACCGTCGTCTCAATCTCAATCATCTCGGGTGTTTCAAAACTCAACGGTCCCAAATCGCCTGCCCTGATCTCGTGAATTAAAATTTCAGACACACGCTGCAAATCGATAATGCCACCAGCACGTAAACAGCCACGCTTCCGACCGATTGCTTCCAGTAACCCAATATCTGTTTCAGGACACTGTTTCAACTTATAACGCTCAACCACCTGTTCAGGATAAGCTGTAATTAAATACTCGGCCGCGAACATTGCAATATCTTCAAAATCGATTGCCGTGTTTTTAATCGCACCGGTCACTGCCAAACGATAACTACTGTTTCCATTTTCAATCTTTGGCCACAAAATTCCCGGGGTATCAGATAAAGCAATACCGCCTTCAAGAATGATTCGTTGTTGCGCTGAGGATACAACTTTTGTTACCGCTGGCTCATCACCGACCTTTGCTAGTGTCTTACCTGCCAGAGTATTGATAAGCGTCGACTTACCAACGTTAGGAATACCCATAATCATAATACGAATCGGCTTAACGGCCGAGCCACGTTCTGGTAATAATTTTTGGCACAGACTTGGCAAGTTTTTGGTCTTTGACTTATCCAGAACAGAAAGTGCCTGCGCTTTTACACCCTGTTCTTTTTCCAGATGCGATAACCACACTTTAGTGGTTGCAGGATCAGCCAGATCACTTTTATTCAAAATTTTGATACAGGGACGATGTTGACGTAACTCTGC
>CAYUOY010000282.1:0-2958 GCA_964446495.1 uncultured Woeseiaceae bacterium
TGGAGTTCGCGGGCACATTGGCTCGCCCTGTGTTCCGCAGAGTATTCGGGTTGCCGGGACGCTCAGCCATTGATGCTGTGACCTCCTTCGTTGGTGCATCGTCGATCGGTTTACTGATTACCATCGGGCAGTACGATCACGGCAATTACACGGCCCGCCAGGCCAGCGTTATAGCGACGAATTTTTCGATCGTATCGATTCCTTTCTGCCTGGTTGTGGCATCGGTCGCCGGCATCGAAAAAATCTTCATTTCCTGGTACGGCATTGTCGTGCTGGCCTGTCTGCTAGCCGCCTTGATTACCCCACGGTTGCCGCCCTTGTCGCGCAAGGCGGATACCTACATTTCCGGTGCGCACGAAAGCGGGCCAACGCATACGCAGGAATCAAGGCCGCTCTTCCGTGAAGCCTGGGAGCGGGCGATGGAGCGGGCCGAATCAGCACCCGGCGTACAGGAATTTTTCGTTACCGGCCTGAACAACGTAATGTTCTTCGTGTTCTCTGTATTGGCGGCATCGATGGCGTTGGCCACTATCGCCGCCTTGATTACTTTTCACACGCCGCTATTCACCTGGCTGAGCTATCCATTCATTGCCGTACTCGAGTTCGCCAAATTGCCGGACGCCGCCGCGGCCGCGCCGGCGCTACTGTCTGGCTACATGGATCAGTACATGCCGGCGATCGTCGCGTCCAGTATCGACAGCACCGCCACAAGCTTCGTTCTTGCTGGCTTGTCAGTCTGCCAACTGGTATTCATGTCGGAATTTGGAGTCATCGTATTGCGCTCAAGCCTGCCACTCAGCGTTGCCGACCTTGCCCTGATCTTTTTGCTGCGAACCATGATCGTACTACCCGTCTTGATCCTCGGTGCCCATATTATCGTCGGCTAGATTGGGCAGCGGTGTGTCATAAACACACGCAGGACATCGGTCTCGCTGCGAAAATTGGCCTCCGCACGAGGTATCGATCTCCCGGGCATCGAGCGACCAAATGCACCATTCAAGACGCACCACTACCAGTGTCATTCCTTAGAGTCAGGTGCCATAAAGGTCACTGAGCTCAACCTTGCGACGCGTCAGCACTATGGATCGGAGCAGATCTGAGGCCTTTCGCTGATCCGGGTCACAAAAATCATAATCGGAACTTGACCTGGAGTGAACTCCAGGTCTTAGAATGACTCCAATTCTCGCTGATATCCGGGGCGGGGTGATCGGAGCATCAACAAACCATTCGTATTGAATGAGAGTGACATGGCGATAGGCGCAGACAATTCGGACCTAAAACAGACGAGCCTTAGTTGGCTGACGCTGTTCGCGACCAGCGGTACGCTGATTTGCTGTGCACTGCCCATCATCCTTGTAACTTTGGGTTTTGGTGCAACTGTGGCTGCGCTGACCAGTAACTTCCCCGTGCTGATAACGATCGCTCAGCACAAGATCTGGGTGTTCAGTGGTTCCGCTGCGTTGCTGCTCCTATCGGGTTGGTTGATGTACCGCCCGGGACGGGCCTGTCCTGTGGAGCCACAACTGGGACAGCTGTGTGACCGCACCCAACTTTGGAACCGCCGCATCTATTGGAGCTCGGTAACCCTGTGGTGCATCGGTTCTTTCGCTGCCTATCTTGCCTTGCCGCTGCGCGTGTTTTTCGATCTGTAGCACTGAGATCAGCTTGAGTTCTCGAAGGAGTTTGTCATGAAAAATATTATTCGATTCTTTACCGCTATCATGGGCGCCACCTTGCTGTTCGCCGGTACAGTTCTGGCCGACGAGACCCACTACCGAGTGGACGTTGAAGGCATGAATTGTCCGTTTTGCGCCTACGGCATCGAGAAAAAGCTGAAGCGACTGGATGGTGTGGAAAAAGTAGAGGTCGATCTAACGCACGGTCAGTTCTGGCTGAAAGTTGACGACACAGCCGAAGTGTCGGAGGAAACGGTGAGTACCATCGTGCGCGATGCCGGATTCACATTCAAAGGCCTGACCCAACACGACGAACCGCACAGTCTGAGTGACGATAGCGAGTGAAAAGCGGCCGTTGCCTGACCAGTCTGGCGCTGCTATCGCTAATTGCAAACGGCGCGTCCGCAGCAGCGATTACCTTCAACACCGCGTTGCCCGTGGCCAAGGGGGAGTTCATCAATCGCGAGTTACTGATGCTGGTTCGCTCCGACGACGCATTGCGCGATCTGAACGTCAATGCTCTCGCCTCGGTGCTCGGCTATGGCATTAATGCGGACCTGGCCATCTTTGGCGCACTCCCCTATGTCAATAAGGAACTGCAAGTATCGGTCGGTGGCGAACGCGTAACGCGTTCGAGTAACGGCTTCGGTGATGCCTCGCTATTCGGTCGCTATACCTTCTTCAAGCAAAATGCGAGCGGCCATACTTTTCGCGTCGCAGCCTTCGCTGGGGTGAAGGCGCCGACCGGCAATGATGACGAGACCGACGCTCTGGGACGCCTGCCGATACCATTGCAACCCGGTAGCGGCTCATGGGATGGATTCGGCGGCGTAGTCACCACATACCAAACGCTCGCGTTCGAAGTCGACGCACAACTTTCCTATTCCGCAAAGGGTGAGGCAAACAATTTCGAGAGCGGCGACGAGTTGCGCCTCGACGGATCGTTGCAGTATCGGCTGCTACCGCGGGTGCTCAGTAGTGGAACACCGGCTTTTGTGTACGCGGTCATTGAGGCGAATGTGCTACGAAGCAGCAAAAATCGAATTTCTGGCAGCCCCGATCAAAATTCCGGCGGCACGAGTGTTTTCCTCAGTCCCGGTTTGCAATACGTTAGCAAGCGAATCATTCTTGAAGGGTCTGTGCAACTACCGATCTCCCAGGACCTCAACGGCGCTGCGCTCGAAAACGATTACGTTGCACGGCTCGGGTTTCGCTGGAACTTTTGATCCGTGAACAAACCGCTCATTCAAATTGAAATATTCTCCTCCCCCGGCTGTGACCG
>CAYUOY010000283.1:0-2928 GCA_964446495.1 uncultured Woeseiaceae bacterium
TCTGTAAATCGCTTGCCCTTCATCGGTTCCTCCAGTATCGAGAAACCCTAACATAGCAACTGGACCAATTATGACGGGGCTAGCCAGTCCGCTTTCCAAATCTCGATAGGCTGTTGATTTTCATGCTGGATTGAGCGTATCAAGAGCCATACATTGGTGCGAGCGGACGTGTGTCAGAGGTGGTGAGGAGGAAGCGCAGTTTAACGTTGGCGATGATCAAGAAGTTGCATGAAGGACTGAATATTCTCTACGACTGCCTGATTCACTGATCCCCGTTGGGACTTTGATGACAGGATATTCACTGTTGAAACAGGAGTCCTTTGCGGCATTTCCGATGCTTTGCCGACAATCTCCCCCGTCATTTATGTCCGTGGTTCTGGTTATTCGTATCCCAGCCGAATGCATAGGTAATGATGTGAAAGATCGCATTTTGCTCCAGTACGCCGCCCACGAGATGGGACCATGGTCCGATTGCATACAGTGCCACATCTTCACCGCCGTGCGATTCCTCAGGCTCAACGGCACCGTCTATTTCGATCGTTGATAGCGGTACCAGTGCTTGCTGCACGCTGTCGATATTGGTCTCCGGCACCGTGCGAGGTAGTTCTGTCACCCCACCTGGTCCATTAGCATAGGCCAGAACAGAATAGGGCACTCCATCGTCCGCAAGATAGGGACCTTTGTCCGGTCGCCCGGTCACATCGTTGCCAACAACGAGTCCAAGTATGGGATTGCCGCGTGTAGTGTAACCACCCATGGTTAGCGTGTGAGAATGGTCAGCCGTCACCAACACCAGCGTTTCCGACAGATCGACTTTTTCGAGCGCCGTCGCCACCGCTTTGGCAAACGCCTGCGTCTCAAGTAATGCGTAACCCGCAATACCGTCATGATGCCCGTGATCGATTCGCGCGCCCTCCACCATCAGGAAGTAGCCGCTTTCGTGCGCATCGAGAAGATCGATTGCTTTCGCGGTCATCTCGGCAAGTTCCGGCTCCCTGGTATCCGGTCCACGCTCTGCGACGTAAGCCATATGCGAATCTGCAAACAACCCCAGCACCTGCTCGCCCGGTCGCAGAGCATCAAGCTCCCGGGCCGTTGTAATGTGATGCCGATTGGCTCCCCCTTCGATCCAGACGGAAACCAGGTCATCATCGTCCGCAAGGCGCCTGCCGTTTTTTTCTGCGCCATAAAACGCACGGCGACCACCGCCGAACATGACCTCGATCCCGTCACCCTCGGAGAAATGCGCGAGTTGGTAGGCGATGTCACGACACCCCTTATCCCAATCCGCCCTGGGCAGGTACAGGTCACCCTCCCAGTAACGCTCAGCCGAGTGCGCATACACGGCGGCCGGCGTCGCGTGAGTGATTCTGGCTGTGGTGACAATCCCGGTCGCCTTGCCCATTTGTTCCGAAAGTTCACCGAGAGTTGTCAGCGGGTGAGCCAACGCGCCTTCGCAACTCCTGCGGTAGGCTTCGGGACCAATACTGATGACACCGGCTCGTGTTTTCACCCCGGTGTTAATGGCGGAAGCGGTCCCCGCCGAATCGGCAACCATTTGATTGGCGGCATAGGTCTTGATGAGCGCAACGTTTGGAAAGGTTTCGAATGACAGCACGTTCTCTTCACCGAGCATCCCTTTTGATTGCCCGTCGAAAATACGTGCCGCCGTCACCGTCGTGACACCCATGCCGTCACCAATAAACAAGATGACATTTTTGGCCGTGCTAACGTTGGCAATGATATTCGCCCGGGACTGCAACGAGCTGTGCAACGTGAGGGACTCCTGGCGTGGCATGCTGATCTCTCGCAGCGGCGATGATCCACACGCGCTTATGAAACTTGTGAGAACAACCGTTATGACGAATCCGGTAATTTGGCCACAAGTGGTACTCATAAAATCAATCCTTAGCTAGCGGGAAAACGACAAGATATCTCCGATGATCGCGTAGCCGGTCTCGATTCTGCCGGCACCCGGGCCGATCAATGTGACATCGCCCAGGAGGTTCGTGCTGTAAGTAATCGCGTTGGTGGCGCCACCAACACCATACAGAGGGTGCGTGGAATCCAGTTTGACCGGTTCGACGGAACCCTGAATCTGGCCATCGACGCTCTCGATCGTGCCGATCAGTTTCCAGCGCTGATTCTTCGTCTGCGCTGACTCGATTTCGCTGCGCGTGACACCGCTGATGCCGATACAGCTGACATCTGCCATGGTCATCTTTTGATTCATCATCAGGTTGGCCAGAATGACGACTTTGGCGGCAGCGTCGTGGCCGTCTACATCGCCGGCGGGATCGGCTTCCGCGTAACCTTTGGCCTGCGCATCCTTCAGCGCGTCCGCGTAGTCTGCGCCGTTCTCCATCTCACCAAGAATGTAATTGGTTGTGCCATTCAGAATACCCTGAATGCGAGTGATGCCGGCGGCGGCCAGCATGTTATTACCCAGTGCCAGGGCGGGTGTACCGCTCATCACCGTGCCCTCCACACCAATTTGGCCACCGTGGGCCTTACTCAACTCCAGCAATTTTGGAAAATGCAGTGCTGCCGGTCCCTTGTTGGTGGTGGAGACATGCATTCCCGACTCGAGGGCCTGGATCAGGTGGCTGAGCGCCGGCTCACCGGTTTTGAGGTCGGTAAAAGCCAGTTCCACTAATACGTTGGCAGTGCTTTTTTCTATCGTTTCCTGGGCGTCCCAGCCTTTGTCGGGCGCAGGAAAATCCTTTAAATCGCCCTTTTCGGTGACATGATCGAGCAATGCCTGAGGATCGAAGCCATCGGGATCGGCGATGCTGCCCTTGTAGAGGTCGCAGATGGCGACGATACGAATATCGACGTCAAATTTCTCACGCAGTAACGCGGTTTTTGAGGATAAAATTTCTGCCAGCCCCTGGCCTACATTGCCAAAGCCGATCAATGCCAGTCTAT
>CAYUOY010000284.1:0-2892 GCA_964446495.1 uncultured Woeseiaceae bacterium
GGTAACCCTCACCCGTTCAAGGGAGAGATGTCAGATCAAGTCGGAACTAATACAACTTAAGCAACCACCATGCGGCACGAAACGGAAATGTGATTACGCGAACCATGGCGTCACCCCATATCCACTAGCTTGCGCTTAGCAGCGAAATCACTCTGGATATAACGCTGAGTGGTTGCCAATGAAACGTGACCAGCAAGGTCTTGTACGTCTTTCAGACTTCCGCCGACTTTCGATGTGTTCTTTGCCCACCGGGTGATCGCGGTACGTCTGCCTGAGTGAGATGAACAACCGTCAAAACCAAGATTGCCATACAACCGTTTGAACCAATGCGCGATGGAATTTCCGACGTTTCCTTCTGGATCGGTCACCATTGCCCAAGTGATGGACGCAATCTCTTTTGCCCGAAGACCCGACTTCACAGAAAGAAGCAAAATCACAATGTCACGCTGGCTATTTCTGGTCGTCGTCAGAAAAAGAGTTTTTCAACAGCCTCAGCCACAACCGGCTGTTTAGAAAAATCTAATATGTGGCGTTTCTTTGGCATGGCGGCATTAGCACATCGCTTCTACAGCCCTCCAGTGGGCCGATAATTCTACTGACTGGCCCCGTTGAAGGCCTGCAGACCCGTCTGGGCGCGGCCCAGGATGAGGGCGTGGATGTCGTTGGTGCCTTCGTATGTATTGACGGTCTCCAGATTGACCATGTGACGGATGACGTGGAATTCGTCTGAAATGCCGTTGCCGCCGTGCATATCGCGCGCCATGCGGGCGATGTCCAGCGACTTGCCGCAGGAATTGCGCTTGATCATCGAGATGTTTTCCAGCGCGCAGGTGCCCTCGTCGAGCATGCGCCCGACCCGCAGGCACGATTGCAAACCCAGGGTGATTTCCGTCTGCATGTTGGCCAGCTTCAACTGGATCAACTGATTGGCGGCCAGCGGGCGGCCAAACTGCTTGCGGTCCAGCGTATACTGGCGCGCCGCGTGCCAGCAGAATTCGGCGGCGCCCAAAGCGCCCCAGGCAATGCCGTACCGGGCCTTATTCAAACAACCGAAGGGGCCCTTCAGGCCGCTGACATTGGGCATCAGGTTGGCTTCCGGCACCATCACGCAGTCCATGACGATTTCGCCGGTGATCGAGGCGCGCAGGGACATCTTGCCTTCGATCTTGGGTGTCGTCAGGCCGTCCATGCCGCGCTCCAGGATAAAGCCCCTGATTTTGCCATCCAGTTTCGCCCACACGACCATGATATCGGCGATGGGTGAGTTGGTGATCCACATCTTGTTACCGGTCAGCTTGTAACCGCCATCGACCGGCTCGGCCCGCGTTTTCATGCCGCCGGGGTCCGAGCCGTGATCGGGTTCGGTCAGCCCGAAACAGCCAAGCAGTTCGGCGGTGGCCAGCTTCGGCAGGTATTTCTGCCGTTGCTCCTCGCTGCCGTAGGCGTGGATCGGGTGCATGACCAGCGACGACTGCACGCTCATGGCCGAGCGGTAGCCGCTATCGACCCGCTCGACTTCCAGCGCCGCCAGTCCGTAGGACACATGATTGACGCCGGCGCAGCCGTACTCTTCGGGCAGAGTCGATCCCAGCAAGCCCAACTCGCCCATTTCGTTCATGATGTCGCGGTCAAAATGTTCGTTGCGGTTGGCCATCAGGATGCGGCTCATCAGCTTGTCCTGGGCGTAATCGCGCGCGGTGTCGCGAACCAGTCGTTCTTCTTCGTTTAACTGATCTTCAAGAAGGAACGGGTCATCCCATTGGAAAGTGGGTTGGGTCATTTCCCTGTCTCCGCAAACAGTCCTTCGCCAGCCTTGATAGCCTTCATGCTAACCTCCGCGATAGCCGGTTTTTGAAATGCCGAGACGGCTGTTTCCAACGCCTCTGACGGGAATAACCCCCGGTCGGCGAGAACACCGGCCAGCGCAACGGTTCCCACCGATAGTCTGTTGACCTTTTTCGCCGTTTGAATAAATGGCAAGCGGATCACCCTTGCGCTGGTAACGGGAAGCTCGAGAGTCTCCTCGGCGTAAAGGGTACAGGTATCGTCAAGCTTGGCAATTCTGGCCCGGGATTTATTCAGGCCGTCTTCGGAAATGACGATGAAACAATCGGGGGAGTCGATGGCCGTGTATTCGATGGTCTCGGGACTGATGATAATTTCGGTGACCGAATGGCCGGTCATCACGGTGATCGGGTAATCGTCTTTCTGGGTCGCCCTCAGACCGGCGAACATGGCTCCCTGGGCAAAGGTAGCTGCCGCCGACCGGATTTTCTGACCGGCGCTGCCGGCGATGACGATTCCCGTCTGTCCTGCAACATTATGCTCGAACCGGGGTTCGATGGTTTTTCTGGGTTTGCTGCGCGCCTTGGATGATGCCCAGGCAGCCCTGAGGCTCTCGCCGTATTCGGGCCTGGGTGTATTGGCGATGAAGCCATGATCCATGCCTGTGCGATCCATAATTTCGGTCAGGTCTTTTTTCTTCAGTTCGTTCCTTGGTTGGTAGTAGGCGGTACACATTTCCCAGATGTCGAGCATGGCGAAACCCGGTTCGCGGATGGCATCGGCGATGCGATCCCCCAGGTCGGAATCATGACTGGTCGCCCGATAGGCCCAGCCGGCACCCGCCGCAGCGGCCGTTTTACACAGGTCCATGGCTCCCTCCACATTTCCCATGGGGGTTGTCGCAGTGATACCGTGCAGGGGCGTGGTTACCGAATGCCCGCCGACGGGTGCGCCGTTGTCGACGATTTTTCCGGCAATTGCGCCATTCTCGGCGAGGGCCGGACCCGCAATCGCTGCGTAGAAAACGACTGCAAGGAGCCGGCATCGCAGGGCGAGCATCATTTCTCGACGTCGCCACGCAGAGCATGCTCCCAATTCAGTCACTAG
>CAYUOY010000285.1:0-2892 GCA_964446495.1 uncultured Woeseiaceae bacterium
GGTCGGAATGCCGGCACTTCGAGTGTACAGGCCGTCGGTTGCTCCGGTTGACATTCCGGCCTGGACACGAATACCCGGATACTGGTTGGTGGCCAGTGTCGTGATGCGTTCGAGAATCTCAGGGGTCAGCGGGGAGGGCGGACTTACCTCCGGCTCGTAGGTACGGCGCATCTGGATGGTGTCATCGGCGATGATGCGCAACAACTCTGCTTCGACGTCCTCGGCACTTTCCTGCGGCAGAATTCGGCAATTAATTACGGCCCGCGCGTAGGTTGGCAACGCGTTCTCGGCATGCCCGGCAATAAGTTGCGTGGCGACACAGGTCGTTCGCATTTGAGCGTTATAGAACGGTGTGCTCTCAAGTAGCTCGAGTTGTTTCTCGCTGGCCTCATCGTTGGCAAGGTCGCGCATGGCCAAGGAGAGTGGTTGCTCGACTGAGGCCGCTGAAGCAGCAAAATAAGCTCGACTGGCATCGTTCAGATTCACCGGAAAACGGTATTCGCCAATTCGATTGAGCGCCCTGGCGAGCGAGTAGATGGCATTCTCTGACGACGGGACGGAACTATGGCCGCCCGGATTGTTGGCCTGAATCTCGAGCGTCATGTACACCTTTTCGGCCACCTGGACACCGAAGGTGACGGCTGTTCCGTCGATCAACCCCACACCACCGGCATCGGTGTTCAGCGCGAACTCGGCGTCCAGCAATGGCGGATGATTCGCCAGCAGCCACCGAATGCTGAGCATGCTGGATTCTTCGTCAAGAGTAAGAACCACGATGAGATCCCGTTCCGGAACGATGCCCGCCCTTTTCATTCGAATAAGATTGGCGATGAGGGTTGCGGCACCGGTTTTGTTGTCCGACGTGCCACGTCCGTACAGATTGCCATCACGGGTGACGAGCTTGTAAGGATCGGAGGACCAGTATTCTGCGACGGATGGCACGACATCAAGGTGGGCCAGAAGCAGAACCGGTCGTTTCCCGGTGCTTCCATGCAGGCGAGCTACCAGGCCGCCGACGGTGTTTTCCGGCCCCAGCAGTTGTACGTCTTCCTCGGGAAATCCAGCGGTGAGCAAATGTTTCGCCAGTAGTTCGGCAGACTCCCTTGCGCGCCCGGTTTCCTCGGTGCTCGGGATGGCAATCAATTCGCCCAGGAGTTGACGCGCGGTCGGAGCGGCGTCAGTCGCATTCGCGGCACCAGCCAATGCGAGGCCGCTCACGAGCAACGCAAACGCGGTGAATTCTTTAGATTTTCCTACCAGTTTCCGCATAAGTTTTTCCATCTCAGTCCAGCAGATACTTCTGATACCAGCCGATGTATCGATCCAGCACATCACGCTGAAAGCTCGGGCGGCTGATTTGGTGGTACTCGTTCGGGTAGATGATAAGTTTGGCGTCTACGCCGAGGCTTCGCAACGCCTGATACATTTGCTCGGAGTGAACCGCCGGAACATTCAGGTCCAGCGCACCACACAGGAACAAAGTCGGTGTCGATATCCTGTTCGCTTTCAGGAAAGGATAGGACAAACGCAACCAGTTTTCCGGTTGCTCCCAGGGCTGACCGAGTTCCAGCTCCCAGTGGCGGACCCACTCGTCGGACCCGTAAACCGCCAACATATTTGAAATACCAGCGCCGCTGGTCGCCGCCTTGAAGCGCTGGTCCGTGGCAATCGTATAGTTGGTGAGCATTGATCCATAGCTCCAGCCACCGATGCCAAGTCGGTCCGGGTCGGCGATGCCTTCGTCCACCACGTAGTCTACTGCCGCCAGCACATCCGGAACATCACCGTGTCCGAGGTCGCCTTTTATGGCCAATTGAAACGCTTCACCTCTACCCGAACTGCCGCGCGGGTTAACGCCCAGAACGACATAGCCGTTCGCCGTCAACAGCTGCCATTCGAAATTGAATTCTCTTCGAAACTGACCCACAGGTCCGCCGTGAATTCGCAGAATGGTCGGGTAGCGTCGACCCTGCTGGTACCCGGGCGGTTTCACTATGAGTCCTCGTATTCGCGTGCCGTCCGGGCTCGATACTTCGAAACTCTCTGCACGTCCAAGCTGGACCTGGTCAAGCCATTCGTCGTTTTGCTCGCCGAGCCTGCGAATACTTTGGTTGTCGACTGTGCCGACTTCGTAGGGTTGATTCGTTGACCCATATACAACGACGATCTGCCCCGAGCTGCTGACATCGAAAGAGCGAACAGTGAGTGCACCGTCCGTCAGCCGGGATGGTTCGCCGCCATCGGCCGGAACCGTCGCAACGTGTACACCCATCTCGTCTTCAACCAGGAAATAAATGGTATTTCCGTCCGCCGACCATTGCGGCGACATGGCGTTGCGGTCCAGCTCTGCGGTCAGCACTCTGTCTGACTCATCGGTGATCGATACCGCGCCTAACTGTGCCAGGCTGTAGTAGCTCAGGCCGGGTTCCCGATCAATGGTGTACACGAGATGTTTACTGTCGGGGCTCCACACCGGTCGCCCACCCCAGCCTTCCGGGTTTGACTCGGCGTAGCGTGTTTTCGTCAGAAGGGTCGTGTTTGCCTCGACCCCGTCGCCAGCCACCGCCGTCGGATCGATCGAATAAACATCCCAGTTATCGTGACGATCCGGATCGGCGCCACGCTTACTCACAAAAGCAATTCGTGACCCGTCCGGTGACCAGGCGGGGAAAATCTCATCGTAGGGGCCATCGGTGAGTGCCGTAAGAGCCCCCGATTTAACATCGACAATCTGCAAATGATTTCGAGAGTCTCCGAGGTAGCCGACACCATCGCGCTTAAAACGAAACCTGTCGATAACAATCGGTGCTGCCGGGTCCCCTGGCTGAACTTCGATGCCTCCACTTTCGACAACGAGTACCAGATGTTTGCCATCGGGTGCCCAGTCGAAGT
>CAYUOY010000286.1:0-2870 GCA_964446495.1 uncultured Woeseiaceae bacterium
GTGATTCATGGCGAGAGTCATTAATTAAGTGGGACAGCAGTGGGTCGAACCGAATCTCGATTGATCGGTTCGACCGCCTGATTACCTTCGCGTTGGTAGCGGCGAGTTCCAGCGCGTAAACACCGGAGCACTTGACAGTACAGTCTCAAATGAGACATCATCGTCTCATGCTCGATATCGTACGCCCCAGAACATTTGACGCCATCCTGGAAGCCGCGTTTGCCGTACTAAATGCCGAGCCAAAGGCATCCCTCGGCGATATCGCGGCGGCGGCCGGCGTCGGCCGCGCTACTCTCCATCGTCATTTCGGCGGCCGCGAAGACTTGATCCGGGCGCTTGCACAGCAGGCGCAACGTGAAACGGAGCAGGCCGCCAACAAAGCCAGCGAACACGCGTTGTCGTATTCCGCGGCCCTTCGCGAGATATTGAAGGCAATGATCTTGCTCGGTGATCGCCATTGGTTTCTGGCGCATGAATCCATGGACCGCTTTCCGGAAATACGCGCCGAGTATGATCGACAGCGCGATGAATTGATTGACGCCATCGAAGAAGCACGAAAAGAGGGTCTGTTCCACGCCGCCTGCCCGGTCGAATGGATTGTTCAAACTTACGATCATCTCATCCACGCCGGGTGGGAGATGGTACGTGCCGGACACGCCACCCACGCTCAGGCGTCGGATCTCGCCTGGTTGACACTCAAGAGTGGGCTCAAAAAGGCAAGATTGTGAAGTTGAGCGGGAATACGCGCACTGTGATCGCGCCTTCGGGCACCGGAAAATTGTCCTTCCGAGTTCTGGTAACGACCATTGCGGCGAGTGTTTCGGTCTTTGCTCACGCAAACCCATTGACCGGCTCATGGCTGACAGAGGACGGTAACAGTGTCGTTTCGATCGGCGTCTGCAGCGATGCTATTGATCGGTTTTGCGGTTACCTGGTGCGGTTTCCGTCAACCGGGAGTACGGCGCTCGACCGTGCAATGTGCCGTTTCCGTATACTGGGTGGATTAAGGCTGACGGCCGATGATCTCGCGGACGGCTGGTTTTTCGATGTGGAGTCCGGCAACGCCTACAGCCTGACGATTCGTGCTGGTGAATCGCAGGGCACTCTCGATCTCCGACTTTTTACCCAGGTCGAATTATTCGGTAAAACGATTCACTGGACTCGAACGGAAACACCGATCATGCCGGTCGGCGATAAACAGCAATCGACGACTTGCACGTTTTGACCGACATGAACACACGTCTAGAAGGACTTGACGTAGCGAGATTTCTCGCCCTACTGGGCATGGTCATCGTGAATTTCGACACGGTGATGGTCAGTGGCGGTCACCTGGGTGAGAACTATGCCGGCATCGCACAAATGCTTCAGGGCCGAGCCGCCGCTACGTTCGTGGTACTTGCCGGTATCGGCCTTGGCCTTAGCGCTTCGCATCAGGCCTGGGAACGGACCCTTGCGATCACTCTCAAGCGAGCCGCGTTTCTGCTATTTGTCGGCCTGTTGAATTTGCAGATATTTGATGCCGATATCATCCACTACTACGCGTTCTATTTTCTGCTCGGTACTTTTTTCCTGCGCTGGCGCAGCAGATTCCTGTTCTTTGCAATGGCCGGACTGGTTATCGGCTTCGTCGTGCTGGCTCTTTTTCTCGAGTACGACGCCGGGTGGAACTGGCAGACCTATGCCTACAGCGATTTCTGGACAGTGACAGGTTTTACACGAAACCTGTTCTTCAATGGCTGGCATCCGTTGGTCCCCTGGTTCGCCTTCTTCCTGCTCGGGATTTACCTGAGTCGACAGCGCCTCAGAGAGCGGACCGTACAATGGCAGCTGCTGATTGGCGGTAGCCTGCTGTTTATCGTCGTTTCACTCGCGTCGCGGGCGCTTGTCAGTATGGTCACCGACATTGATGCGGAGGCCGTCGTGTTGTTCGCGACTGACCCGATACCGCCGATGCCGCTCTATATGCTTGCGGGCGGAAGCGTAGCCAGCGCCACTATCGGTCTTTGCCTGCTAGTCGAGTCGTGGTTGCGGTCGTCAGGGCTGTTACGCATTTTCACTGCGCCTGGCCGCCAAACATTGACCTTATACGTCGCTCACATCGTCATCGGCATGGGCACACTCCAAGCACTGGGTATGCTCGGTGCTCAGATTCCGCAGACAGCACTGGTCGCGGCTTTACTTTTTACCGCAATTGCGACGGTGTATGCGCTCGTGTGGCGTCTTTTTTATCGCCGAGGACCGCTCGAAATGCTGATGCGAAGGATGAGCGAGTATCACCCGGCGAAGTCTGGAGTTTCGTTTTTGTGAATCGAGACCAATCGTCACAGCTACATGCCTGATGAACGACGAACACCTGCAGAACGTTCACGGTAGATCAGCAGCACTCGTTGCCTTTGTTTGGTTCACAGGTAATCGGAGCTCCGCGACGGTCTAACTCAAAGCTGCAGCATTGTTTGAGTACGCGTCGCAGGCGCTTTCGCGCCCGCTGTACCCGAGACTTCGCACTTGTGTAGTTGATGCCCAGGTTCTTCGCGTATTCCTTTTGCGACAAGCCCTCGAGATCAACCGCTCTCAGAACAAGTTGGTCACGGTCTGAGAGCTGGCCGATTAACTCTCCAAGCACACTGCTGAGCGCCTCCTTGATTGCTGGGACTTCGTGTTCCTCGTCCGCGGTCAATTGCACGTCTTCGACTGAGACTCGAGGAAGTTGACGCCCGCGGCTGCGGTAGTAATCAACGACCCGATTGCGCGCGACCGCGAACACCCAGTACAGTTGTCGGTCTGCCTGGGCAGCACCAGGATTACTAACTACCTTGAGCAGAATGTCCTGAATCAAATCCTCGGCATCGGCAGGGCTACTTACGCGATGG
>CAYUOY010000287.1:0-2863 GCA_964446495.1 uncultured Woeseiaceae bacterium
ATGATTGAGATGTTGTCCCTTCCGCCATGATCGTTGGCCAACTGCACCAATTGTTGACCCACTACATCAAGGCTAGCATTAAACGTGCTGATAGTTAAGTGAATATCCTCATCTTCAACCATGTCCGACAGGCCGTCCGAGCAAAGCAGGTAGACGTCCCCGGGGAGTACATCGTATTCGTTGACTTCGACTTCAACGGTCGGTTCGACACCGAGCGCCCGTGTGACATAGTTGCGATTGGTCGAACGCTGCGCCTCCTCTTCGGAGTAGAAGCCGCGGTCAACCAGTTCCTGCAGCAGCGAGTGATCCAGCGTTATTTGTTCAAATTTGTCATCTCGCAAGCGATATGCGCGAGAATCGCCAACGTGGGCGATGGAAATCTTGTTGTCGTAGAACATCGCAGCGACCAGGGTCGTGCCCATTCCTTCACAATGGGTCTGACTTTGCGCCGTCTGGTAGATAATCTTGTTGCCCCGTGAAATGGCATCGCGCAGCACGATTGTTTGCCGCAGCATTCCGGTGGTCGGGTCACGATCATCCCGTTCTTCGCGGTTGGCACCCTCGGTCGCCAGTTCGGTGACAGTCTGGACGGCGATACCACTGGCGACCTCGCCGGCGTTGTAACCACCCATTCCGTCGGCCAGCACCAGCAGGCCGATGTCGGCATCGGAGCCGATGGCATCCTCATTGTGGTCGCGCACCATCCCCGTGTGGGTGATTTCGTGAAGCTTGATTTTTCCGCGCAAACTCATTCCGTCTTCATCGCTCTTTTCGCTCTACTTGGACGCGTATCGCGCACAATTTCTAAGTGCTATCGCCATTTCACCGCCGTTGGCAAACCGGTCCTGCGGTCGCTTTGCCAACGCCTTGAACAATACAGAATCGACGCTGGGCGGTACGCCCGCGCGTCGATTCGACACCGGCACAGGATCGTCGGTTGTAATCTTGGTCATCAATACGGCGATATTCGTCGCTTTGAAGGGTACCTCGCCAACCAGAAGTTCGTAAAGCGTAACACCAAGCGAAAACAAGTCCGAATGTCCTGACAATGGATCTGCGCTGAGTTGCTCCGGTGACATGTACATCGGCGTGCCGAGTACGATACCTGTTTTGGTGGCATTGTTGTCCGTCATTCGGGCAACGCCAAAGTCGCTAATCTTCAGAGAGTCGTCGCGCATATTGTAGAGAATATTTGCCGGCTTGATGTCGCGGTGAATAACGCCCTGGTTATGCGCATAGTCCAGCGCGTCGGCCGTTCGGGCGCACAGTTCAAGTGCCTTGCTGGGTGCCAGCAGTCGGTTCTTGTCCGTATAAGGTGTTAGCGGCGTGCCTTGCAGATACTCCATAGCAATGTAAGCGAGGTGTTTGTCTTCGCCGGCGTCGTAGACGGTCACAATATTGGGGTGCGTCAGTCGACCGGCTGACTCGGCCTCGCGAAAGAACCGCTGCCGGGCCTCAGCCAACTCGGCGTCCTCAAATTCTTTCTCAATGGCGATGACCTTCAGTGCCACCGGTCGGTTGATGCGCGGATCCTTGGCCAGGTAGACAGCGCCCATGGCACCGCGTCCGAGTTTCCGCTCGATGACGTAGCGGCCAAGCTGGCTCGGAATGCCCTTGGAACCAGTCATTCCGGCCGAATCATTCATTTCGGAACCCTTGGTGCGCTTCATCCAGTCAATGACCGCTTCCGCGCGTTCCGGTTTGGCTTGTTTCTCAAAGGCCAGTGATAACTTGTACATCACGGAGGCGACCGTTTCGGTAGGTTCACAGCGGCGAAATTCAGCGAATGCCGGCTCAAGTCGCCCGGCGGCGAGAAAATCCGAGCCGCGCTTGAAGGCGTTTACAGTGGTCTGTTTTTGCTCGCCTTGAAGCCACCAGGTCAGGATTCCTGCGCCCAGGAAAATCAGGACGGGTCGACCGAGGTCTATGCGAACGCGCAGGATCATCAGCGTGAGCGCTTCAACCAGGATCAGCAAAGTAATCATTCCGACGGTGATAAAGAGAATATCGCTACGCCGCCTGCCGGGCAAAAACAGCGCGGCAATGATGGCAAGCAAGGCAGGTACCAGCCACTCCAGGGCGCGAACCCAGCTTGGTGCGATTATGCTTTGGCTGTGCTCAAAATTAGCGAGCAGCGTGGCCACGATCTCGGAGGTCGTGACGTATTGCCCCGAAGGCAGGATGGCGGCGGCAGAAACCAGTGGCAGCGCCGCGTCCAGAAAAATGGTCTTGTTGCTGAGTTGCGATGCGTTCGCCTTTCCGGCGAGGATATCAGCGGCTGCCAGTCGCGTCAGCGGCTTGTAGTTTGAAAGATAGACGGAGTCATCCGTCGAAGACATGCGTGGATCAGCGGTGTATTCAGGATCCGCGAGCGCGATGGCCAACGACAGCGATGGCGACATGATGCCATTGTTCAGGTGCCAAAGGCCGGAGCGGCGCAAAATCGTATCAGCATCTGCCTTTACAGCGAGAACACCACTATTGGCGGTCACGCCCGCCAGACGATGACCGCTGGGGACGAAAACCGGAACAAGCTTGGGAATCGTTGTCGTCCAGGCGGGCAGGTCGACTTCCGGCGCAATTTCAGGTGGTTCCGCCAATACGATACGACGCGCGCCCTGTTCTTCAAATATGCGCATCAGGCGACCGTACTCGTCGAGCACGACAGCGGCGGACTTCTTCGCCGGGTCGATACTGACAATGAGACCGTCCGCGAGACCCCCGTTATTCAGTCGAGAAGCGACCTGGTCGTAGACAAAGCGGTCGCCTGCGACGAACCACGGCGCCGCCGGGCCATAGATCAGCACCAGCAAAACACTGACAAAGGCGAGGGTAACCAGACGATCGCGGCGTTCTTTGCGTT
>CAYUOY010000288.1:0-2825 GCA_964446495.1 uncultured Woeseiaceae bacterium
GGGAACCTCTGATCTATTCGTGAACTCGTATCTCGGGCCCAAAATATCCAGCTTCGGCATCCTTTACCCGGTCGCGGCCTGGCTATTGCTGCAGCTGACCGACGTGCTTTCCTCACTGCTATCAGTGCCCGAATCGGCGGGTTCAGTCGTAGTCCTGTTGATAGTCCCGGGTCTACGAAATGATCCCGGGGGCCTGAAGCACGAAGTCGATATCGATCGGTCGCAATCCACTGCGCACGGCACCGGGAAGAAGGTCAACACGGTCATCATTGTCTTGTCGATTCTTGCCCAGCCTGGCCAACTTCCGCACCAAGTACCCATTTACAGGTAGCCGGGTAACTGTTAATGATATCGGCACAGCCTTGAACGCTGTGCCGTATGCCGTCGATTCAAGTGTCTGTTACGTTCATTAATCATTATCCGGTAACCAGGAAGCCTGGCATGAAGATTGATCACATCAAACGAATTCTATTCAGCGTTGCATTGTTGGTGTCCCTTGGCGCTGCTGCATCAGCGAGCGATATTGTCCTGGTGCCGGTTCAAACGGAGCTGTTTGCAGATCCGGGCGGGCAGTCAAATGCCTGGGGTGATTATGATAATGATGGCGACCTTGATCTGATCATTACCTTCCGCGATGCGCCAGTACGGCTCTACCGCAACGATCGCAACGGCTTCAAAGAGGTTGGCAGCCGTCTTGGCTTGCCCACCGATGGCGGCAATCCACGCTCAGTGGCCTGGGGAGATTATGACGGTGATGGTGATCTGGACCTGTATATCGGCTATTCCGGGCACCACGGGCCGGCAAATCGCCTGTTCCGCAATGACCTTGAGGGAGAGCAGGCCGGTTTTACTGATGTTGCCGAGACTGCGGGCGTAGCGATACAAGGCATTACTCGACAGGTTTCCTTCATCGACTATGACGCCGATGGTGACCTGGATCTTTATGTAGCACTTCGTGCCAGCGTGAATCGCCTGTTGCAAAACAATGACGGCGTTTTTACGGATGTCACGTTCAGCAGCGGAATCATGGAGCCACGACGAACGGTCGGGGCGTGCTGGTTCGACATGGACGCCGATGGAGACCTTGACCTGTTTACGGCCAATCAAAACGGCGATCGGGACGGCATGTTTCGAAACGATGAGGGAACGTTCAGCGACGTCGCAATCGAGTTGAACATGGACAGCCCAAGACGCCCGCTTGACGAAGGCGGGGTTGGTTGTGCGGTGACCGATTTCGACACAGACGGCGATCTTGATTTATACGTCGCTGCCTACGGCGATGACATGCTCTACCGAAACAATGGTGATGGTACTTTTACCGATGTCGCACCGGAGATGGGCGTAGCCAATGAGCATCACATCGTGACAGGCGTGTGGGGCGACGTTCAGCACGATGGCCGACCCGACCTGTATATAGTTGGGTATATCAATGGCAAGCCGCGAACGCCCGATTACCTGTACGTTAACGAAGGCGATCATTTCACCAACCGCATACCTGACAATGTCGCGCAGGACGATACTGATCACGGTGTACAGTGGGCCGATTTCGACCAGGACGGTGACCTGGATCTGGCGTTGGCAGCAAACGATCCGGCTGGCTCACACTATCTGTTTCGCAACGACTTGCCGGCAGACGTTGCGGCTCGCTCTATCCAGGTTCTGGTTCTGGACGCAAAGGGTCACTACACGCGTGCCGGTTCCGAAGTTCGGGTGTATCGGACCGGCACGAACGACTTGCTCGGACTCCGCATGGTGGATACTGGCAGCGGCTACAATGCGCAAAATGCCAAGCCCGTTCATATCGGCTTAGGAGAGTGGGGCGTTGTCGACGTACACGTAACGACCATGTCGCCGCACGGTCCGCAGGTCGACGTGTTCAGGAAAATCGATCCGCGAACACTGGCGGGAAAACCGTTCATCGTCAGAGTCGGCAACTGACTAAATAAATGCACTGGCATTTGGGAGAATTCATGTGATTCAACGTCTGGTTTCGAGTGCGCTTCTCGTTCTGTGTTTGTTACCGACCGCCGATGCTCAAAACATGGATGGGTCGCCGTGGGCGTTCCCTGATACATTGAAAACAATCTACCACCTGGGCGTCCAGATGCGCGATGGCGTTGAACTCGCAACGGATGTCTATCTGCCCGCTGCTGAGGGAACCTACCCAACCCTGCTCATCCGCGACATGTACTCGAACGGCACTAACGCTCTGCGTCAACGCTACGCAAAGTTTGCGACCGCCAACGGTTATGCCTTCGTCTTTCAGTCGGTTCGAGGCCGCTACGATTCCGGCGGCAATTGGTATCCCTATTTCCAGGAAATAAACGATGGTGACGACACCATTACCTGGATCGCAAAGCAGTCATGGTCGGATGGCAAAGTGGGCATGTTTGGCAGCTCCTATCTTGCCTCAGTGCAATGGTTGGCTGCCTTAAACCGTAATCCGGCACTGGTCGCCATTATTCCGGCGATGAGTCCGGGCAACTATTACCGTGATGTAGCCTATCCGGGTGGTGCGTTTTCACTTTTATCGAGAGCCCGCTGGGGAATCGGCCTTGCGAGCAGCCGCACGTCAACAATGTTTCCTGTCGACTGGATCAACGAGATTGATCACCTGCCGATCGAAACTCTTGGAGAAAGCCTGGGCTTTGATGTCCGTCATTTTCAGGATTGGTTGCAGCACCCGTCGTACGATGCTTATTGGGCGCCTATCAACCTGGAGCAGCGGGCATCCGAAATGATTGTGCCCGCCTTGAATATCGGCGGCTGGTACGACGTGTTTTTGCGCAGCACCATCGGCAGCTACAAAACAATGAAAACGGAAG
>CAYUOY010000289.1:0-2820 GCA_964446495.1 uncultured Woeseiaceae bacterium
TTTGTTGTCCGCACAGGACCAGTCCACCCGAGCGAAACCATACCTGCTGGCTTGCGCGATGCGATCCAGCGCTATCAGAGCAACGCAGATATCGTCACGCTGGCCCGCATCCGCAGCCAATGGCCAAGCTACCGGTTGGAGCGGGTGATTGATCGGGATTCCAGGCAAAGTTTTCTGGCAGTGTTCGATGCGCAGGCGCGATTGCAGCTGGTCGCAAACCTCAACCCCCGCGGGCAAGAAACAGTGGTCAGAGTGCGGCCACAAAAGCTTGATTTGGCATCGGTTCGCCGGTTCGTCGAAACTCGTTCGGCGGTGCTCGAATTTGGGAATCTGCCATGAGAGCACTGGGCCGAATTATTCTGATTCTAGCGATCGCTATACCGATGGGGGTTATGGGAAACCAGATATGGAACTCCTTGCGCTGGAGCGAGTTAGCGGCGACCTTGGGCGTGCGTATTGAGTCGGCGGTGCCCAGTAGCGCTTATCTGTCCATCGATGATGATTGGCTGGATTTTTCTCTCAGCGAAGCGGGCCATGCGTTGCGCATCCGCAGTAACGCCGTGGTCGATGCACGTTCAGAATATCTGCCGGACATGGAGTGGTGGTATGCATTTGAGTATCGGCTACTCGGCACCGATGGACAATTATTACGCGAGGGCGTGTACCACCATCGCACGCGGTTAACGCATTTTCGCAATATCGAAACCGGCCGTCTGGAAAGTAAAAATATTCTTTTGGATCCGGACGTCAATCCGACTGATGGAAGAAGCATGGTGATCTACTTTGGACCGGAGCAAGCGCCGTCTCACGTGCGAATTCGTCCCATTCTCAGGGATCCCGCCCTACTGTCGCTGATGTTCAGGGTTTATGAGCAGGTTCCCAATCCAAAGCAACAGGCCGGATACCTGTGGCAACGTCTCGGCCAGAGCAAGAAAGCGCGCCTGGCACAGGGATCGGTTTACGGACTGGATCTTCTGTATGAACAAGAAAAGCAGAATCTGCTTCGCTATGACTGGAAAGCCGTCGGGCCGCTCGGCGTAGAAGATGAACAGTATCGATTGACCCGGCTATACATTGCCCGGGAACTGAGTGGCGAAAGCATGGATGAGGATTCGGTTCCCTATGGTCTGTATTGCGATCGAATCGTCAGAGGCATGATTCCACTTCCGGACGGTGAATGGGAAGTCACCCTGGATATCGAGACCATCAATGAGAGTGACGAAGCAGAAGCGGAAATGGTGATTCGCTGGTACGGGAGAGACATTACGCAGCGGTGGCAGACCCGGGTACCCTCCGGTTCCGGATCTTTCACGCTGGATAAGAAATTCGACGGCGGCCAACTCGAAATCGTTGCGCCTGCACCGCTGGTTGTGCGTGCCTGGGGGAAAAGTCGTGACACTGAGCTTGAACTGACTCCGGAGCCCTTGCATGTCCGCTCGTATCTCGTCGACGCGAACGGTTTCCTGACGGTCGATATCGACCATGTGGCGATGCAATCGACCCCCTTCAGAGTCGACATCCGGGCAAAGCTGAATTCGACGGAAGATGTTGTGGCTCGCACGCTTGCGTATGAATTTCTTGACGCAGACGGGAATGAAATTCGCAGTGGTCGGTTAGCAGCCAACCTGGCGCTGTCGAATTATGATCGACTGGCGCTTGCAGAACCTGGGTTCAATATTTCAGAGCCGGTTCGCTACTACTTCAATCTGCCGGTCAACGTCACCGGACTGCGTTTTTCGTCCCAAGATGAACTGCTGGTGGCAACTTATACGCGCCCTTCCACGATGCCGAGAAAAGTGCGTGTGCCGGAAGACTACCAGGTGTTCGGCGATGATCAGGATAAGCAGCCCGCCTGGTTTCTGCTTCGTCCGGCGGGAGAAGAGAGGCTGCGGCGTGAATTCCGGTCGAATATTCTTGTCGTGCAGCAGCGTCCACCGCAAACCGATCCGAAATTGCTCAGCGGAGATTACGATTGGCAGCTCTATCAGCCCGTTGGCAATTGGCGTGCCAGACACTTATTGATTCCGAGAACAAGGGATTTTCCGGCCCGGGATCGGAGTCTGTTGGCTGTCTTCCACGAGATTGACACCGGAAAACCGGAGCAGGTTACTTTTCGCCGTCTACCCGGGCATCGCGAAATCAATCCGAATTTGCTGTATTTGCGTGATCGGTCATCACCTCTTGATATTCGCTTGATGCTTGATGGCAGGCTATACAGTTCCATGCAGATCGCCGGTCGGCAGGGAGAGTTGCAACTGCCGCCCGTCATGCCGGGCACACAGGAATTGACCATAGAAGCAGCGGAGCCGGTTCGCTGGTTTATCAACCAGACGGAAGCCAAAGCCTCTTCTTTTCTGCGGCGGTTGGCGATGCAACTAACTCGTGGCGGGTTGGAGTTCGAGTACGAAAAAGTATCGAGCGGACCCGAAGTCCTGTTGGGTCAGCTCTATACCGGGTCGAAAATGAGACCGGAACTGAGCGTTACCATCGCGGGCGAGGCGCGCGGCGATTCGGGACCGTGGCAAGAGTGGACGTTTCTGGACCGGCAGTTCGATTTGCAACAAGAGTGGCAGGTGCGGATACCCGTACTTAACTCGACCATAAAATCTTTGAACGGTGCTCAGCGCTTTTTCCTTCCGTTGGGCGCAGATTTGCCGCCGGGTAAGTACCGAATCAGTTTTGCGCTGGACCAGTCATCTGATGCTTACCTGACACTCTATCAACTCACCGGCGGGCAGTCGGAATTTCGAACCTTGTTCCGGGAGTCGGCATATGTGCCAGCGACGGAACTCTAGCCGATCGTGCCAACGCGCCGGCCCC
>CAYUOY010000290.1:0-2802 GCA_964446495.1 uncultured Woeseiaceae bacterium
AGCCAATGAGCTGCGCCGAGGCGGGGTGGTACCAGCATTTCTGCGATCGCAACCATCGAGCCAAGAGCCAACCAGTCGCGCTGAGGGTGCGGGATGTCACAGGTGTCTCTGAGACCGTAGCCCGCAGGGACGCGGGCTCCGAGCCTACATGGACGTACTCGCGGCGAGTCTCAGAGATGCCTGTGACATCCCGCGCCCGTCCTTAAGAAGAACTCCATTCCGTCCCTAACCCGTCTTCGAAAAGAACCCCAAGCCATCTCGCAGCCGCTAAAAGATCCTCATCGCATTCCGCTGCCGTCCCAAAACAAAACCCTACTGCCCTTTGTAAACACGACCACCTTTCATCGCAAACCCAACCCGCTCCAGCACCGTGATATCGTCCAGCGGATTCCCCGGCACCGCGATGATGTCTGCCTGCTTGCCGGCAACCAGGCTGCCATGCGTTGCCGCGATATCCAGAAATGCGGCCGCAACGCTGGTGGCGGACTGAATGGCTTCCATCGCGGGCATGCCTGACCTCACCATCAACGCGAATTTCTGGGCATTGTCGCCGTGCGCTGATACGCCGGTATCGGTGCCGAAAACGATGGGTACGCCGTATGCATAGGCTTCCGCAAACGTGGTTTCAATGAGCGGGCCGATGGCGGCGGCTTTCGGGCGCACCAGTTCCGGGAAGAAACCGTCGATTTTGGCCTTTTCGGCCACCCAGTTTCCGGCGAGGATGGTGGGCACGTAGTAAGTGCCACGCTGCTTCATCAGGCGCATGACTTCCTTGTCCATGAAGGTGCCGTGTTCGATGGATGCGACACCAGCGATTACGGCGCGTTTCATGCCCTCCGTGCCATGCGCATGGGCGGCGACCCGGAGTCCGTAGTCTGCAGCAGTATCCATAATGGCCTGGAATTCGTCATCCGTGAACTGTGGGTTCTGGCCGCTCTTGGCAACACTTAGAACGCCACCGGTCGCGGTTATCTTGATCCAGTCAGCACCGTCTTTGTAGCGTTGCCGAACGGCTCGGCGAGCATCGTCAACGCTGTTGACGATGCCGTCACGTGGGCGGCCGGCATCGATGGCTTTGCGCAGGGCAATGGTGACATTGAAGGTATCGCCCAGGTTGCGTACGACCGCAAATCCGGCATCGAGTGTGCGGCGCGCATACATCGCGGCGTCGAATGCGTAATCGGCCTCGTTCATGATGAAGCGCTGCAAACGGCTGTCCGGGCTGTACTGACCCGTGAGATGTACATGCATGTCCATCAGGCCGGGCTAGCGGGAAGCATTCTAGCGCCAGCCTGATCGAAGGGCCAAACATCGCTGTTATTTGTGCGAGAATACGGCCATAAGAATTTTCAGGATTCAGGGGGGAAATATGGCGGGATCAACGGGCTCCGGAGAACAGTGGTCATCACGGTGGGGATTCCTGCTGGCGGCGGTCGGCTTTGCCGTGGGCATGGGCAATATTTGGCGATTTCCCTATATCCTGGGCCAGAATGGTGGCAGTGCGTTCCTGTTTGTTTATCTTGCCTGCGCCCTGGCGATCGGCTTGCCGCTCCTGATCACTGAACTGACCATCGGGCGCCGTGGCGGCCGCAGCGCATCGGGCAGTATCCTGGCCATCGCTGCCGAAACCGGTGCCAGCAAGGCCTGGGCCCGGGTTGGTAGCCTGGGCGTGTTATGCGCTTTCGTCATTCTTTCCTATTACACGGTGATCTCAGGGTGGACGCTGGACTATTTCGTTCGCGCTGCCAGCGGTGATTTGGTCAATATAGATGCAGACGGTTCAAAGGCCATGTGGAGTGGTCTGATGAACAGTCCGGTTCGCCTGATGGTATGGAATACCATCGTGCATGTGATCATCATCCTGGTCATCCGCCAGGGCGTGCAGTCAGGCATTGAGCGTGCTGTGAAAATTCTTATGCCCGCCCTGTTCCTGACGCTGATCACGATGGTCATCTATGGCGTCGTTGCCGGTGACATGGATGCGGCGATGAAATTCCTGCTGGAACCGGACTTCTCGAAAGTCACGTTCCGCACGGTGATGATCGCCATTGGCCAGGCGTTTTTCTCGATCGGTATTGGTATGGGTTCGCTGATCGTCTTTGGTGCTTATATGCCCAAGAGTTTCTCGATACCGCGGTCGGCGACCGCGGTAATTCTGCTGGATACCGGCGTTGCGTTGCTGGCAGGTTTCGCCATTTTTCCGCTGGTCTTTGCCTACGGTCTGGAAACATCGAGCGGCACGGGCCTCATCTTCGAAACCTTGCCGCTGGCATTCGGACAGATGCCTGGTGGCCGAATTTTCGGTTCAATATTCTTCGTGTTACTGATTAGTGCGGCCATCTCTTCATGTCTTGGCCTCGCCGAGGGCGTGGTTTCCTGGGTCGACGAGCACTTGGGAATCAAACGGGAAAAAGGCATATTGCTTACGGTCGGAGCCGGCTGGTTTCTCGGTATTTTGTCGATTATGTCGCTGGGCGACTGGTCTGGTTTTTACCCGCTGGACTTCATTCCCGCCTTTGCCGGGCAAACAATCTTTGATGCACTTGATTTTCTTGCCGCAAATATTCTGTTGCTTGTCGGTGGACTGTTCTTATCGATCTTTTTTGGCTGGATGGTGCCAAAACAGCTCAAACTCGACGAATTGGGCGTTGCCGACGGAGCCTTTTTCGGGTTCTGGCGATTCATGATTCGCTTCATCATTCCACCGACCCTGCTGCTGGCTCTGACTCTGGGTCTCCTGCAACAATGGGCTTGTGGTCTTGATGAACAAGAACCCGTTCAGGAAGAAGAGGAAGAATATGG
>CAYUOY010000291.1:0-2760 GCA_964446495.1 uncultured Woeseiaceae bacterium
ACTCGGGCTGGAATTGCACGAAACCGAGTCCAATCGTGAATTGAATTTCTGCTGCGGGGGCGGTGCCGGTAATTTTTTGATTCAGTCTGCAGCGCCGGTACGAAAGCTTGGTTTCGAGAACAAGATGAAAGAGGTCAATAAAACGGGAGCCGAAGCACTCATTGTTTCCTGCGGGAGCTGTCGCCTGAATTTCGAGGCAGGAAAGATCAACTCGACTGAAACCATACCCATCGACAGTATTGCCGCGTTGGTTGGTGAGAATTTACCGGACCAGGCTTAAGCAGGAGTCAACGTTGTGAATGAATTATTTTCCCCGGACTGGATGGATACCTACAAGAACGCCTGGAACAACGAGCCGAAACTGACGGAACCCCTGGCTGAAATCAATTTCTGCTCGGCCATCGCCTATGGTTTTCTCGATGAGGACAAACCGCGTGGATTGCTGCAGGTAGAGAATGGAATTGCAACCTTCGGTGGTGCCTGTGCCAATCAGACATTGAATTGGGATATTCGTGCCGACGTGGATTTATGGAATCACTGGATGGACAAGCCACCCGGAATAACCCAGATCGGCGTCGCCTATACAACACGACGCCTGCAATTCAAGCAGGGTGATTATGCCGCCATGATGCGGGAGCCGCGCATGGCTGGCCCGTTCATCAAGAGCTTCGATACGATGGCCACGGTTTAGAGCTAAGAGGCACCGCTCCGGCGACCAATCAGAAACAACACCACACCGCAAGCCAGAAGCCCAAGTGTATAGGGCAGGTGATGGCCGCCCAGGACCTGATGCCAAAGTGTTTCCGCCAGGCCGTGTTCACTGTCCAGTGTATGAGCATTCGCCATACCGGCCAGCCCAATCGTCAGCAGAATAACTACATAACTTCGCATCATAATTCCTCTATCGAATCTTTACGTTGACCAGTTCCTGGCCATCCGGATCTGTAACATGCACCGCGCAGGCGATGCAGGGATCAAAACTGTGGATCGTCCGCAGGATTTCTATCGGCTGTTCGGGGTCATGCAATCGATGACCTTTCAACGCCGCCTCATACGGGCCCGATTGTCCATCAGGGTCTCGAGGCCCCGCATTCCATGTGGTGGGCACCACGGCCTGGTAGTTGGCGATCTTTTCGTCCTCGATCACAATCCAGTGCGCGAGACAGCCTCGCGGCGCCTCCATAAAGCCGACGCCTTGTGCCTTGCGCGGCCAGGATGATGGTTCCCACAGCTTGTCGTTAAAAGTCTGTGTGTCCCCGGCACGTATGTTGGTCACCAGGTTGTCGTACCAGGTCTGCATATTGTCGGCGACGATCTTGCTCTCAAGCGTGCGCGCGGCCGTCCGTCCAATCGTGGAGAACAATGCCTCGACGGGGATATCCAGCGTCTTGAGCGTCGAGTTTACCAGCTCCTTGGTCGGCTCATGGCCGGATGCATACAGCATCAGCACGCGCGCCAGTGGCCCCACTTCCATGGCGTGACCTTTCCAACGCGGCGACTTCAGCCACGAGTAATTTTTCTCGACATCAAGATGCTCATACGGCGGAGTGGGACCGTCGTAGTTCAACTCCGTCTCACCTTCGTACGGATGCAGCCCCTTGTCCTTGCCGTCCTTGTAGTCGTACCACGAGTGCGACACATACTCCTTGATCTCGTCCATTTCATTGAGGTCGACTTCGTGGATCGTCGACAGGTCGCGACCGAGAATCGCGCCTCTTGGAAACAGGAAGGTCGAGGGGTCGTTGATGCCTTGCTCCGGGAAATCACCAAAGGTCAGGAAGTTACCAACGCCCTCCCCTTGCGCTCCCCAGTCCTTATAGAAACTGGCAATGGCGAGTGTGTCCGGGACATAAACCTCATCAACAAAACTACGCATTTGCGTGATGATGTCCTGCACTTTGGATAATCTTTCGGCATTAATAGCGGAATCGGAATCCAGATCAATCGCACAGGGAACGCCACCCACCAGGAAATTGGGGTGCGGATTCTTGCCACCGAAAATGGCGTGCAATTTTGATACCTCACGCTGCCATTGCAACGCCTCCAGATAATGTGAGACCGCCATTAGATTTGCCGCCGGCGGCAATTTGTACGCGGGGTGCCCCCAGTAGCCATTGGCGAAAATACCAAGTTGGCCCGATTCCACGAAATCCTTGAGTTTCTTCTGCATGTCCGAGAAATAGCCGGGCGAACTCTTGGAATATTTGCTGATGCTCTGCGCCAGTTCTGAGGTTGCCTTGGGGTCCGCTTGCAAAGCGGACACAACATCCACCCAGTCGAGCGCATGCAGGTGGTAAAAATGCATGACGTGATCGTGGATAAACTGCGCCGCAATCATAAGGTTGCGTATTAACTGGGCGTTTTTCGGAATATCGTAATGCAACGCGTCCTCGACAGTGCGGACGGACGCGATGCCGTGCACCAGAGTACAAACACCACAGATCCGTTGAGCAAAGGCCCATGCATCACGCGGGTCGCGGCCACGAAGAATAATCTCTATGCCACGCACCATGGTGCCCGACGAATATGCCTCGTCAATAACGTCACCATCCATCTTCGCTTCAATGCGGAGGTGCCCTTCAATCCGCGTAATGGGATCGACTACCACTCTTTCGCTCATAATGAATTCCGCCTGTTATTTCTGCTTAAATTTGGCCGTTTCCGTCACACTCAACATCGGTTAGATGCTGATCCAGTCGTTGTAGGCCGGTTCCCATGTCATCGTCCTGCGTTTTCAATATTTCAGGGCAACGAGTTACC
>CAYUOY010000292.1:0-2756 GCA_964446495.1 uncultured Woeseiaceae bacterium
ACATGGAGAGTGATTTGGATTCTGATCGCCTGACTAAATGGCTGACTTTCGGCGCAAACTTCGGCGTTCTTATTGGGATCATGTTGCTTGTCATTGAGCTGGGGCAAAACCGCGAAATGATGCGAGCCCAAACAAGATCTGACATTGCCGCCGTTGCAATAGAACATTACGACTCGATCGCCACGAATCACGACCTTGCAGACATTATGCGACGCGCCAGGTTTGGTGAGGACCTGGATGAGACTGAGACCACGCGTTATCTATTCGTGTCCCTTGCGACGATACGTAATTTCGAAAATGTGCATTATCAGTACAGACTCGGTCTGTTTGACGAGGAAGAGTTTACTGGCGAACTTCAAGGATTTTCGGATTTGGTTAAGGGATCTGTTGGTCTTACACGAATTTGGTGTCAATTTCGCACCATTACTTCCCAGGACTTTCGGGCTGAGGTGGATGCCATCTATGACGACCTGGATTGCGATTAGTCATCGCGTGTTCAATTGCCTCCAACAACTGGCTCTGACCCGATATAGACCTCTGGTGATCCATTTCGGCCATCCGAGTGAACGTGAAGATCAGAATTGGTAAAAGTGAGAGTGCTATGAAATGGAAGTTGTCAGATCTTGCGTCGGTCGCTGAGATAGTAGCCGCGATCGGAGTCATCTTGTCGCTGCTTTTTGTTGGATTCCAGATAAAGGACGGTAACAGAGAAATCAGAGCGGCTACCCTGCAGGCAACTTTGGACTCGGAGATGGCCTTGCAGTCTGAAGCAATGCGATACGCTGGGACTTGGGAGAAGGTTGTTGCCGGTGTTCATCTGGCGGACGGAGAAGAAAGGCGCAGAGGCATTCTGCTTTTCAACATGATGATGACGTTGTATCAAAATCAGTATTACCAGTTTAAGTCTGGGTACCTGGACAACCCGCCGGCCGTTGAAGGCCCAGTAACGTGGGCCTTCTATGAGATCTGGCGCGTCTCGGGTGGAGCATTAAATCGCTCGGCAGAATTTCTTGAATTTCTTGACAGGCAATACGAGCGGAGCGCTGTTCAATGACTGCAAATGGCCGAATTTGCCCTTGGCCTGATCGATGCCGGGCGGCTGATATGAGATTGTCTTAACTGAGGCCTTGGTGTCGGACAAAGGAGCAGGATGAACACGAATAGATTGAGCGATTGGCTGCAAGTTATAGGTCTCTTTGGAATTATTGCATCTCTGGTTTTTGTCGGGCTCGAGATGCGACAAGCGAAAGAAATTGCCATTGCAAATGCAAGTCAAGCTCGCACGGCCACCGCAGTCGAGTTGGTGACGACGATTGCAAGTGATCCCGTTATTCGTGCGGCGCTGATTAAGCAGCGGACGGGAAATACCGCGACAATGAGCGCAGATGAGCAAACTGCTCTTAGCAGCATCGCATACGCCAATTTGCTGTTGCAGGAGGATATATATCATCAATACATCGGCGGTTTCATTACAGAGGACAAATGGCAGGGCTCGCGAAGCAGCTTAAAGACTGGATTATCGGACTGGCGTGGTGGTCCCTTTCTCCGCACGACCTATGATTTTACGTCTACTAACTGGAGCCCTTCATTTACAGCACTCGTGGAACAACTGATTTTGGAAATTGAAACCGAACAACCGAAGTAGACATTGTTTGCAATGTCCCCTATTGGCCGACTTGCGTCTCCGGCGGTGAAAGGTATCAAGTGAACGCTGTCGGTGTGGCCACTGACACGGAACTGCCATTGGTGAAAACGTGATTTTGAAATGACAGAAACTCAAAATATTCCCTGGAAGCGAATTTCAGTTGAGTCGGCTGCGATTGTCGCCAGCATCTTGCTGGCATTTGCCATAGACGCATGGTGGGCTGAGATCCAGGAACGCGAATTTGAACATGAAACCCTGGTCGGGCTTTTGGAGGAGTTTCAGGGGCACAGATTCGATTTGACTTCCCAAAGGCGTGGTCACGAGATCCTCCTCGGCGCAATTGGCGGCTTGGTGTCGTTTGCGAGGTCGGGTGTCTTTGAATCCGATCAATTTTCGATCGATAGATCAATGTACTATCTACGTATTCCGATAACGACAGACTTTGGAAGTGGTATCCGGGATGCGCTGATCAATTCGGGGCGAATTGAGGTCATCTCCGACAAAATACTTCGATATGAGATTGCCGAATGGTCAAGTGTTCTGGATGAACTGAAGGATGATCAACAAATTGGTGTAACTTTGGTATTCAGTTTTGTTCTCCCCTATTTGACGCGAGAGGGCGTACCAGTTGTGAGATTTGCGAATCTCGCTCCTGATAGCCCGGTGAAATCCGGTTCGAGGTCACTAGCTACCGATCCCGAAATGTTGAAACGAATATTCAGCGACCCGGAGTTTCTTTCTATCTTGGAGACTCGATACGGATTTATGGAGCACACAATCGAGGAATACGATGACTTGATAATCGCAACTGATTCAATTGTTGCGAAAATCGAAGCATCATTAGGTAATTAGTCGATCCACATACTGCGAGCAGCCCGGTTTGCGCCTATTCCCTATCCCAGTCGGCAGCAGTAACGTCCTCTCCTGGATGACTTCTGTCTGATGCACATCGTGTTGCCCGGTCGGGCAACCGTCCGCTTTCCGCGAGAACGGACGTCCGAATCCAGCGAGAAATTACTTGCAGCAGCAGCGTGCTAGTGCAAATAAACCGGAGCCGGTGGTTCCTTCGCAAAGTTTTCCACTCCGCTCAACAAAGCTCCCGCGGGAGGAT
>CAYUOY010000293.1:0-2755 GCA_964446495.1 uncultured Woeseiaceae bacterium
GTATTGTTTGAGATTGATAGAAACGCATAACATGTGCTCTACACCTGCATTACGCGACTCTTGAATCAGCTTGTCAAAGTCATTATCAAAGTTTTTCAGATCAATACAATCAAGATGACAATGTGAATCTACCAGCACAAAAACTACCAGAGTAAATTAATAGAAGTGTTTTGAGTTATGTTAACGCCAGCACAATACAAAAGATGCTTCGCGTGTGCACTCACATTGTGTGTGTGATGCGATCAGACTTTAACGCACCCGCAAGATGTGTTTCGATCTTATTGCGCGTTGCGCCTTGATCCTGCGATGCAAACTGAACACCGACACCGGTCGCTCTGTTTCCGTTAGCACCTTGTGGAGTCATCCATATGATTTTACCCGCAACCGGCAGGCGGTCACCATCATCCATCAAGGTGAGCAACATGAATACCTCATCACCAAGGTTATAGCTTTTATTGGTCGGAATAAATAAACCGCCGTTTTTCACAAAAGGCATATAAGCTGCGTACAAAGATGACTTATCTTTGATGCTCAGAGATAACATACCTGGACGTGCAGTCGGGCTACCCATAATCATGTACCACGCTATAAAGGTTTTTTATAAATTATCCCAGGATAATAGCAGATTTTCCCACATTAATTGTTCATTCACCGCAATTGAGCTATGCAATATATTCAGGTTCAACTGGTCGTGAAATTGAAATAAGCGCCTTTGATTGACTCTTTTTGCCATCAGCAGTAATTTGCTTCGATATTGTTCATTGATGATTACTGTGTGGTCACCACAAGACATCAGCTTGTTCAGATCACTGACCCAGCACAGCATCTGTTCCAACAGGGTTAGCTTGGTAAATTTAGCCAGTTTAACGGCATATTCCAGAGAGTTTTTACCTGACACTGCGGCGATCATGGCATCGGCCAAAAGCTGCTGCTGATCGGCTTGAGCGATTAGGTTTAATGCCGCCAACGGTGAGCCAAATGCCTGCTTTAGCAACTGATGCACCTGTTTGTCACCGGGTTTTACATCCAGGTCTGAAGAAGCTATATGGCTGGATAACCACTGAGCACTAAGATCTTCATCAGGAACAGAAAAACGCATGCTCTGGCAACGACTGCGTATGGTGATCGGCAAACGAAACGCACGCGCACTCACCAGAACAATCAATACCTCCCTGCCGGGTTCTTCCAGTGTTTTTAACAGGCTGTTTGCGGCCTCAATGGTCATCTGATCCGCCTGTTCAAGAATGGCTACCCGATAACCATTGTACTGGCTGGTCTGATTCAATTTATCACAGAGCTCACGAATATTATCGATGCGGATACGCAGCGCCGGTTTTGTGCTCTTTGTCTTTTTAGCCGGAACCGGCTGCAGATAATACAGATCAGGATGAGTGCCAGCTGCGAGCAATTTACAGGAAGGGCAACTACCGCAAGCCTGGTGATCCGCCAAAGCGCTCTCGACTAACGCGGTGTCGTCGCCTGCAGGTTCGGTGTCAGAAAAAAATGCGATCCAGGAGCTGCTGTCGATTGCAATCATCGGTCTTCTCGCAACGCCTCGAGATCGATGCCAAGTCGGACTTTTCCACGGAGCTTTCGAAGCTCGTCGTACGCGCGACCCGCTGCGACCAGTTCGAGTCCTCGCCGCACGGTGCCCGTGATTCCCTCGCTACAGGCTTTTCGGGCTCGTTCGAGAAGCTCCTCAGGGACTTCTACAGTGATTTTTCTTGTTTCAGGCATGACTAAACGATAGTGATCTATTTACCAGCCGCAATACCATCATTTAATATGGGAGTTCCGGATGAAGCTGTGGCACGGGCATTGTCGGAGGCACCAGTCCGGTCGTCCTGTCGCGTGGTCTTCAGGGGCTCCAGATGCTCTAGAGGCGGGGACAGGGCGCAAGACTGAATTACCTCTCCCTGCCTCTCAGCGCGCATCAGTGCCTAGTAGGACCGGACCAAGAATCAAAAGAACCTGAATAGAGACGGATGTTTACGCGATCCCGGGATTTGTTTGCCAACGTGAGGGTCGCCAGTTCGAATCTGGTCTCTTGCTGTGAAGCATAACAACCGATGTTGACCTCTTGGCGCGCCGGGCATACGTCGTTCCGGCGAATTACCCCGTTCGTCAATTTGCGAGCGTGCAAGGACGAGTCCGCGCGGTTCCGCCGAGCGTGCGAACCAATGGGCTCGATTCGGAAGTCGTTGGCGAGAGCGGAAAGCAACCAGAGGCGAGGGCGCGGCTGGTCCGTCGCCTTCGATTCGCCTCATTGTCCATATTGTGGCATGTCGCTTGCTATGTCTGAAAAAGCCCCTGCTCCTATGGTCCCGATGGACTGCTTGCCGCCATCCGATACGAACGCCACGAACCCGAAAAGACCCTGCTCCACGAAGTCGTTCGAGGGGAGATCGAACCTTTCTTGGCTCGGGCGAGAGGGCAGGGTGCACCCGTCGCCCGGTTCGTCGAGCGAGAGATCCGTGCGTATCTCGAATGCGGGGTGCTCGCGCATGGATTTCTGCGCGTCCATTGCGACGCATGCGGACACGATCGACACTCGGAGCCTGTCGGCTCCTCCCCTTCTCCTGCAAAGGTCGGGGGTTCTGCCCGTCTTGTGGCGGTCGAAGAATGGCGGACACGGCTGCATGGCTCGTCGATCACGTGCTGCCGCGCGTCCCAGTCCGTCAGTGGGTATTCACGCTTCCGTATCCACTTCGATACCGATGTGCCTGGGATGCAAGGCTGATGACCGAGGTCCTGC
>CAYUOY010000294.1:0-2735 GCA_964446495.1 uncultured Woeseiaceae bacterium
AATCACTAACCTAGTTCTTGTAAGCGACTTGCGAGTATTCTCAGTGAGGAACTTCCGTTAGGCGAATTCAATATTGCCGTGGCGAGCGTCTGTTAGGTAGATGCCAAGTCCACGAAAAGTGGCGAGAATGCTTTTCACTTTTTCCCAATTGTCTCCGAACGCATCAAGCCCGTTTTCCTCAATTATTTTCATCATTTCCGGATCACTGTGCCAAATTGGTGGTTTGTCAACGTAGGCTCCAGCAAAATCGAGCACAAATGGTTTGGTCACTAGAGACATTTCTACGATTAACAGACTGTCGTCAAAGTTGATCAGTTCCGGAAGGGTGTGACCGGCTTTCCGGACTATGCATTGAGGTGTAGTTTAGGTTTGGATCGGGTCTGTTGGAACTGGTTCCACATGCCTGATGCTCTGAGACACCGGAGGTTGAGGAGACATTGTGCTCCCTCCAGCGTCCATTTCATGCCGCTGCGTTCCATGCGGTCCTTCACGATGTGACGGCAGGCTCCCTCGATCACGCCGGTGGCAATCGGGTAACCGGCGGCAAGGTACTCGTCGTACTTCATGCGTTCGCAGTGCGCTTCAAAATAGCCGCAGGTCGTGGCAACGTCCTTTTGTTTCTTGCCACGCAGCCCTCGACGGGTCGAAAGATAACGCAGACTGCGAATCACCGATGCGACTCGGCCCTCAAGAATGGCGGTCAGTTTGTCCTTTGCGAACTCCTCTTGATCAGGTCGGTTCTCATGCAGGGCTTTGGCGGATTTCCAGATGTAACTGCACACGTGCAGCAGGTCGAGGATTTCCACCACGTCCGAATCTTCGACGCCGCCGACTGAGAACGCAGCGCAGTCCCACAGGCTGTGCTGACCATCCATGATGCGGATCAGTTTCTGACTCGGTCGACGACGCTGATCGATCTGGCGACCCGTCCATGCCATCGCCAGTTGAGTGCCGGTCGCGGGTTCGTCCAGATCCGGCAGCACCTGAGCGAACCGAGCCGTGTATCGTTTATGGCATGGCTGCGGTCGCGGTGCACTGTCCATGCCCTGCGATTCGACGGAACTGAACAGCGCGGCGAGAATCTGCCCAGGCGTGCGGACGTGACGGTCGACCGAATACACCGCAGCCACGGTGGCCGATCGGCGGTTGCCGGGACGGTCCGGTTTGGGGTCGCAGGCTCTCAGTTTGGCTGCGTCTTCACGCACCATCGGCACGCCCTTGCCGTCGGCTGTCATCACCAGCAGTTCGCCTTCTTCCTCGGCGGGCGGTGCCGTCAGCGAATCCATAAACTCATTTGCCGCAGCACCCATCGTGCGGCTGATGCGTTCCAGCGTGTCCACCGAAAGCGTCTGCCGGAAGATCGCCTCGAACGCTTCGGACGCAGGACGAAACGCCTGTTCGACGCAGAACATCATGGAGAATTCCTGCAGCAGTGGCGAGTACTGTTCCGGCCCGATTCCCAGAACGTCGTCGATCGGACGCAGCACGATTGCCGACTTCTCATCAGGCCGCAAACGATAAACGTACGCCTGAAAAGTGTGCTTCCCGAAGACGGTCCGCAGCCGTCGAACCTGCGGTTCACTGCTTCGATAAACAGTCGCACCGTCGCGTTCGAGAGTCTCGCCGAGATCACCATCCTCCTGCTGAGACAGAAACTGATCCGTCAACTGCCCGCCGATTTCCAGCAGCTTGTCGAGCAGTCCGCGTTCGAATTCATGAAGCCCCGCAGCCTGGCCAATCGAACGCGTGACAAAGTCATCGAGTTGCTGCACGATTTGTGTGGTGTTCGCCTTGCCGTGTTCGTTGTTAGCTGCGATGCTCACAATTCGCCCTCCGTGGCTTAAGATGAAGCTGAGATTTTCAACCGCATCATCTCACGAAGGGCGTTTTTTACCAGCGCCAATCAAATTTCCAGCGCCGGAACACCGGTCACACCCTCGTTCATCGCCCTTGAACATGAAATAGAGTTGTGTATTTTTTCAAAGACCTTAGAACTAACCAGATGGCAGTACCGGTTCCAAATATGATCAGCCACATTGGGTCAAACTCTATTCTTCCATGCACTACTATTTCTCCAACGGATTTAAGAACGGTCATTACAAGAATCACAGCGTAGAAACCGTTGTACTCTCTTCTTAGGACATTTTTCATTGAAAATGGCAAACTTGGTTTTTGATATTGACTCAACTTTGGAATAAAAACAGGCGTGCGATTTGCCCATTCCAGATATTCGTCACCAAATCGTTTTCTTAAAAATGCCTCTTCAGCAAAAATTATCCGCTCATAATAAAGACAAAACATCAAAATATAGATAAGTGTCAGCCACCACAAATAAGCAAAAAGAGCAATGCCCAACCACATGAAAAAATTACCCAAATATAATGGGTTTCGTACAACAGAATAGGTGCCAGTTGTATTTAAGCTTCCTGCGACCTGATTTTTTGTAGTTCTTCCTGATGTCCCTTCCGGGGTATGGCCTATGGTAACGATTCGAATGCCCAAGCCAAAAAAGCTGACAATGAGACATGCCGCGTCCCAAACATGGGCTAGCGTTTTGCTCTGACCTGGATATTCGTACTCTCGTAAAGCGAGCAAAAATACACCGACAATAACAAGCGGCAAGTAGCTGCGCCAGCGAAAAAGCCAATTTCCAGCGTTCTCAAATTCTTCTCTTAATGCCATGTTTCTCTTTTCGAAGTCGGACCAGGGCAATCGCACGTTCAATCCGCCTGGCC
>CAYUOY010000295.1:0-2716 GCA_964446495.1 uncultured Woeseiaceae bacterium
AACTTGCGACCACGCCAATCAGGGCGAATGCTGACAGGAACCAGAAGAAATGCTGGTGTCCCACGATTCCGGGTGTTCGATCAATCAGTACACCTGCGACGTACGCCACGAAGATATCGGGTGTGTAGCCGACCACAGAGACAAAACCGACCGCCGTACCGGTCAAGGCAACCGGCACCCTGGCCTCCTCGAACAAGGCGTAGTACAGGCCCCTGAGCCCGAAGAAGGCTGTGGCGCCAACTAAGGTATTGCCGAGCAATATCCAGACGGCGCCCAAAATTGGTGTTGTAGCGGCGAAAAACAGATCCGAAGCCAGCAACACGACGAACGCGAGCAAAGTAATTCGCGACACGTTGAAGCGGTCACCGAGCAAGCCGGCGCCGAGAGCACCAATGGGTCGCATCCATGAGGCGATAGTGACGATCCGCGCTGCTTCAACCTCATCGAGGCCATACGCTTCCACGGCGAACAGTGAAAAGTTGTCGAACCCCTTATAGGCCACATAGGCGCAGATGATTATCACAGCCTGTAACCACACGGCAGGAATGCGCAGCACATTGCCAACATGAACCCACACGCTTTCCGTATGCGGCTTCCACTCATTGATTTCGGGCTCGCCCGAGGGATGACCATCGGTCAACACAAACCAGACGAACACGCCGGCAAATACCGTCACGGCCGTGTAGCCATAGATGATCAGCCGTAATGCCGCTTCCTTCTCTGCAAAGGTGGCCTCACTGTAGCCCTCGGGAAACGCGAGGCTGAACATCATTACGCCTACCGACGCCAGCCCTGCCGCAAGGATGCCGCGGCCGCCATCGAGCAGACCGTAGGCGCGTCCCTGTTCGTCATGACCGCCCCAGTCCCGGGTCGCACGTATCAGTGCGGCCCAGAACAGCATGATCGTGGTGATGCCGAAGAATCCCCAGAGCAGCAATGCGCCACGATAGTCCGGGAATGTCGCCATGTAGAGTCCACCGGCCGCCGTCATCCACAATGATGTTGCGAGTAGCTTGCGCGCTGAAAAACGGTCCGCGATGGGTCCGCCGGGGAAATAGGCCAGCATCGCCATGATGCCATAAATACCCTGCGCAGCACCGAGTTCGGTCGCCGAGATCGAGAACACCTCGAGAACGGTTGGTCGGAAGAAACGCGCCACATGAAACGGTAACGCAAACACGGCCTCGCCTGCCAGAATGAGGCCCAACATGTACATGAAACGGTGCGATTTCCGGGATGAGTTGGAAATGGTCTTGCGCTCCCCTATGCCATTCTGATTTCTTTTTACGGGCAATTGGACATGTTACATCCTGGAGCCTGACAGCGGTTAGTTGCTCGGCTCCAGCATTGGTTCTTCTTGTCCCAGCGTCTCCTTACGCTTCGTGACATACGCTTCAAGTGCCTCTTGAACCGCGGCATCAATCGGCGGCGGTTCGAATTCGGCGAGAATCTTCGGCCAGAGCTCGGTTGCTCTTGCCGTGGCGTCCTTTGCACCCGCCAGCGTCCAGTTTTCATAGTTCTGCCAGTCGCTGACAAATGGCGCGTAAAATGCCGTCTTGTAACGTTCCTTGGTATGCTCGCAACCGAAAAAATGGCCACCAGGACCGACCTCCTGCATTGCTTCAAGACCCGTTTCGGCCAGGTCGATCTTAAGCGGCTGCAGCATTGCAGACATCTGCTGCAACATCTCGCAATCAATAACTATTTTCTCAAACGATGCAACCAGCCCACCTTCAAGCCACCCTGCCGCATGGTAGATAAGATTTCCATGGCCCATCACGGCACCCCATAACGCCATTTGTGTTTCATAGGTTGCCTGTGCGTCCACGGCGTTCGACGCATTGCACGCGCTGGTTCGGTAAGGTAATTTGTAACGTCGGGCAAGTTGGCCACCGGCAATATTGGCGATACTGTTTTCCGGAGTGCCGAATGCCGGCGAGCCCGATCGCATGTCGACGTTCGAAGTAAATGCACCGTATATCGACGGAGTTCCGGGCCGCGTGAGTTGCAGCAACGCAATGCCGAGCAATGCTTCGGCGTTTTGCTGTGCCAGCGCGCCGGCCATGGTGGCTGGTGTCATCGCCCCCATCAATGTAAACGGAGTAATCGCTACAGGTTGCCCGAAAAACGCCATCTGCATAGCACCGTATGCCATCGAATCGTCAAGCTTGCGTGGTGAGTTGATATTGATGTTGGTCATCACGCTCGGATTGTTTTTCATATCTTCGAGACTGAGACCGCGAGCAATCGCCGACATTTCGATAGCGTCAAAGGAACGACCGGCACCGATGCCGGTCGTGAAAAAGGCCTTGTCGGACAGCGTAAGATTGATGAACACGGTGTCCAGGTGTCGCGAGTTAGCTGGCAAGTCGGTCGGTGCAGTCGCCTGATTGCCGAAGAAAGTCAGGACATTGAAATACTGACCAAAGCTGATCAGTTTCTTGTAGTCCTCGAAATTGCCTGGTCGCCGGCCATTGATATTGTCATGGACGTTTGGCGGACCCGATACCAACCCGAAATTGATGACATCGCCACCGATATGTAGTGCCTGGTCCGAATTTCGGGGCGTGACGGCGAATGATTCGGGCGCCTGTGCAACCGTTGTGAGCAAGAGATCCCGATCAATACAAACGACGCCATTCTCATCGACCGACGCGCCGGCGTTGCGGAACAGATTCAGGGCATGCTCACCCATCACCTAGATTCCCTGTTCTTC
>CAYUOY010000296.1:0-2702 GCA_964446495.1 uncultured Woeseiaceae bacterium
TCTGGATGCCTGCACCGCTTTGTACGAGGGGAACTACCCGCGCCAGATGCTGGAACTGCGCATGGAAGAAGCCCGTGGGCTTGAAAAGGCAACTATCGGCAAAGATATATTTCGCGAAGAGTTTCTGCTCAAGCGCCCTCTGTTGCGTGCGATTCAATCCGATAACGGCAAACCGCCCGTACTATTAATCGATGAAATCGACCGATCGGACCACGAGTTTGAGGCGTTCCTGCTGGAGATTCTCTCGGATTTTCAGATCACAATTCCGGAGATCGGTACCATTCGTCCGGAACATCCGCCCATCGTCGTACTGACATCGAATCGCACCCGGGAAATTCACGATGCGCTGAAACGCCGATGCCTGTATCACTGGATCGACTATCCGACACTCGACAAAGAAATCAGCATCGTCGAATCGCGAGTGCCTGACATAAAAAAAGAACTCTCACAGCAAATTTGCCGGTTCATGCAATCAATCAGAAGCCAGGACTTTTTCAAACGGCCCGGCGTCGCAGAAACTATCGATTGGGCGCATGCCCTGCTGACGCTGGGTGTTGAAGAACTAACCGAAGACACCGTCAATGCAACGCTTGGCTGCATCCTCAAATACAAAGATGATCTTGAGAAACTTCAGTACGAAGACCTTTCTCGTTTGATTGCAGACAATGGCAGTACTGATTCCTGAGTCAGTGACACAACTCTCTCCAGCTGCCGAAACCACAGCTCAGACGAGCTTGCTGGCCCACATGGTTCACTTTTCAAGAGAGCTAAGCGCCGCCGGAATAACGGTCGACACTGCCAACATGATCGACTTGTGCCATTGCTTTTCCTATGTCGACATAAGAGACAAGCAAGATTTCTATGCGGCTGCCAGAGCTAATTTCGTTTCAAGTCATGAAGACTACCCGCGCTTCGATCGTGTATTTGAAGCTTTCTGGCAGCAGACTGTCAGCCTGACCGCAGACAAGAACAACAGTGACGATGTGCAGGATAAAGATTCAGTGCGCAAACTCGCGAAAGATCAACAACGCCGCCCGGAAAATCAAGATAAAGACCCAGGTGCCAGTGAACAACAATCATCGCAACTTGAATACAGCCCTGATGAGATTCTTACCAAAAAGGATCTGGGCACGCTGAATGCTGAGGAACTGAAACAGGCGCGACGACTCATGGCGAAACTACTCGCCGTCATCGCCAACACCCGGAGTCGCAGGCGCGCACCCGCCCATACGGGCCGGAACCTCAATTTTCGCCGTATGCTTCGCCGTACGGCGCTGGACGGACAAGACCTGTGCAAACTGCTATACCGCCGACGCCGCATCCGCAAAACCAAACTGATTTTACTCTGCGACGTCAGCGGTTCAATGGAGCGTTACAGTCGATTCCTGATCCATTTTATTTGCGCCTTAAAGCACGAATTACCTGATGTCGAGGTTGCCGTATTCTCTACGCGGCTGACCGTCATCACACCACTGCTGGCCAGCCACGGCACCGAGGAAGCACTGCGACGTTTCTCCGATCGGGTACCCGACTGGGCCGGCGGCACGGATATTGGTCAGTGCATCAGCGACTTCAACCGGCATTTTGCGGTGCAAATGCAACGGCGCCGAACCATCGTTGTAGTGTTGAGCGATGGATGGGATCGTGGTGATGCCGAGCAGATGCGTAGCGCAATAAGAGACTTGCGACGCAATGCCCAGAAGCTGATCTGGTTGAACCCATTGCTTGGCAGTGAGAACTATCAGCCTCTATGCCGTGGCATCAAAACCGCTCTACCGCATCTGGACTATTTTCTGCCGGCGCACAATCTTGAAAGCCTGGAAAACCTGGTGGAATTGCTGCGAGAGATTTGGCGGTAGCTAGTCGCGGGAGTCTCATAAACTACGAGATCAAGCAGCTGGCCCAGGTTTCAAATTGGCCTCGAATGGCAGCTCTCGTTGGCATTCAGGGTCGGCATTCAGGGTCGGACCTCAGCAAAACCTTGACCTACAATGATATTTCCTCCTCAAACACGATTCATGAAGTGTTAAATAAGGTATTTCGTGCCCGAAATCAGCTACCGAACGTGTGAACCTTCGGGCTAAAACTGCGCACCAATTATCCGGGCGAAATCACCCTTTTAGCGGTCTCATTTCCATGTTTTGGCGCATATTCCCCCTGGTAATCAGATAGTTCCGTAGGTCCGACCCCCTCCACGGCCTCGTCGCCGAGTGCCAACCTGTTTAGTCACCAGACCTTCTGAGCTTACGTAAAGATCGAGCGAGATTGCTCCCTCTTCACATGAGAGTATATAGCTCAGCCCATCCGTCCTGATTTGCGAACCGCCAATCCCCGGACCAAGACTTATTTCTGGAAGAGATGACGGTGGTTGGGATATCGGTTCTGCAGGCGAATCGGTGCAGCCAATTGCCAGAAAGAACACAAACATCGCGGTGATCAATCTACGCATTTTCAATGTCCTTCAGACAAATTGAATTTCGACTATTCTATCGTCCAACGCGGACGATTAAGAAAGGGTCAGGACCGACCACGGGCCAGAACTCACCCCTGGCAGGGTAGACACTGCGAAGCCTCATAGTGAGGTCTGCTCAATAACCTCCAGGCTGACACCCTGACTTCATCTGGGCTGAAAGCTTGACGCACCAGCTCGCAGAGGCCATAAAGCAGGCTGTCCTGGCGAAACAGAATCCGTGATGCGTACC
>CAYUOY010000297.1:0-2652 GCA_964446495.1 uncultured Woeseiaceae bacterium
ACAAGTCCTACATCTTTTCGCTGATCCAGAAATTCAACCAGGAAGTCGATCCCGAAGAGGGCTATACACAGCGGGATGATGTCATCGTCATTACCGATGAAGCCCACCGGACCCAATATGGCACACTGGCGCTGAATATGCGCAACGCCCTGCCCAATGCCAGTTATATCGGTTTCACAGGTACACCACTGTTCACCGACGACGAGGTCACGCGCCGGGTGTTTGGCGATTACATCTCCACCTATGACTTTCAGCGAGCAGTCGAGGATCAGGCCACGGTGCCGCTTTATTACGATGCCCGCGGTGACAAACTCGGTATCGCGGTGGGCGACCTGAACGAGCGCATTGCCGAAAAGCTCGAAGAACTGGAAACGGACGATATCGATGTCGAGCAGCGGCTGGAGCGGGAACTCAAACGCGACTATCACATTATCACGGCGGATAAACGGCTCGATCAGGTCGCGCGGGATTTCGTGCAGCATTACTCCACGGCCTGGGAGTCCGGCAAGGTTATGATGGTGTGCATCGACAAGATTACCTGTGTGCGCATGCACCGGCTGATCGAGTTTTACTGGCAGGAACGCATCAAGGAGCTTGAAAAGCAGCTCGCATCGATGACGGACGAGCAGGAAGCCATTCAGGGGCGTTGGCAGATTGATTGGATGCGCGAGACGCGGGCTGCGGTGGTGGTCAGTGAAGAGCAGGGTGAGGTGGACAAGTTCCGCAAGTGGGAACTGGATATCACCCCGCACCGCAGGTTGATCAAGGAGGGTATCGAGCTGCCGGAATCGATGCGCGCCGAGCCCCGGTTCCGCAATATGCAGCGCATGGACCTGGACGAGGCGTTTAAGGAAAGAGACCACCCGTTCCGGATTGCCATTGTCTGCGCTATGTGGCTGACCGGTTTTGATGTGCCGAGCCTGTCGACTCTGTACCTGGACAAACCCCTCAAGGCCCACACCCTGATGCAGGCCATCGCTCGCGCTAACCGGGTGAGCGAGGGCAAGAACAATGGCCTGATTGTCGATTACTGCGGCATCCTGAAGAACTTGCGCAAGGCCCTGGCCACCTTCGCCGGTACGGGGGATACAGGGCATGGTGGTGACGGAGGTGAAACCGATCCGGCCAGGCCGGAGGAAGAGCTGTTGGCCGATCTCGCGGAAGCCATTGCCTTTGTTCGGGGTTTCCTGGACGAACGGGGCGCTTCACTGAATGACATCATTGAGAAGACCGGCTTTGAACGTAATGCTGCCATCGTCGCTGCGAAGGAAGCGGCCAACGAAAATGACGAGACCCGCAAACGTTTTGAAGTGATGTGCCGTGAGGTATTCAAGAAGTTCAAGGCCTGCCTCAATATCCAGGGGGTCAATGCTCACCGTACGGACTACGATGCGATCAATGTGGTTTACAAGAGCTTGCAGCAGGACCGGGAACAGGCAGACATCAGTGATATTATTCGGCAGTTGCACCAGGTTGTTGATGAGGCGATTGAAGTCAGGGATCAGGCTGATGATCCTGGTAACAGTGTTTACGATATCAGCAAGATCGACGTTGACCGCTTGCGCAGGGAATTCGAGCGTAGTCCGGCCAAACGTACGACGGTGCAGAACCTGAAGCAGGCCATCGAAGCCCGGCTGCAGCGCCTGCTGGCGCAGAACCCCCTGCGCACAGATTTCCAGCAGCATTACGAGCAGATCGTGGCGGAGTACAATCGGGAAAAGGACCGGGTCACGATCCGGGATCATCTGTGGAGCGATGATACCGGGCTGCCCGTCGATACCTACACGGAAGAGGATGTGAACGAAAAAGCGGAAGAAGTATTCAGACACATTTATCGCGCCTATCCAGAGTTGCCATCTCCGTTCTACTCGTCTACGGTAACCTGACGGGCTGAGTCAGCATCAAGAATTTATTCGTTGGCAAGGTTTGGCTGACTTGGTGTTCATGAGGTTTACAGGGGTATATTTCCCCCATAACTGCAAATAATGACAAGTCACATCATGCGGGACTTCTGCGGATTCAGCTATGAATCGCTCCGCATTGTCAGGCAAATCGGGCAATGGACGCTCCGGTATTCACTATTAAATACAATTAGTTAGCGGCTAAAATACTAACTACGAACCAGGCGATCGGGAGTTCGAATCTCTCCGGGCGCGCCATTATTATTCAGTAATAACAAGTGGTCGTGAATCCTGCTCGACTGCTTGTTATTTTTTTTCCTTCTCATTTGTGCCAGATTTGTGCTGACTGAAGCCAGTCAGTCGGGCATGCGCAAGCACTGTATTTATTGTGCAATCAGTAGGTTATGATTGTTGCGCAGGGTTGATTCGACTGGCAACCATCCTGGTGAAAAACCAGGGTGGCTACAAGGAAGCCAGTATCTCAATCAATCGTCGTTTTGCCTTCCTTTTTCGCAAGGTGTTGTATTGCGATTGTGTTACGCGCGCCACCTTTGAGTTGATGGATTTCTTTATCTCGTTGAACTTATCCCTGTTTACAGGCTAGCCTCAACCGGTAGGCTGCCAAAATAATTCGCCACCAGAGCTGTTTTTATCCTTTCAAATCTAAGTCAGGAGAAATCGTTAAATGTAATCCATAAAGCTGCGCCGGCGAGTACAAATACACTGGCCAGTGATCCTTCCAATCCGCCAT
>CAYUOY010000298.1:0-2632 GCA_964446495.1 uncultured Woeseiaceae bacterium
CGTCCAATATGCCGGATCTGCAGAAAAACGCAGATGGCTCCGTGGATATCTGGTTCACTCCCACAGCGCCCGCGGGAATGGCGTCGAACTGGATTCCAACTAATGCCAATGGTCGCTTTGAAGTGATCTTCCGGTTCTACGGCCCCGAAAAGGCGTTGTTTGAAAAGACCTGGGTGCTGCCGGATCTGGAGAGAATGAAATGAGCTGTCGTGAATATGGTGTTACATACAACCCGATCAAAATGCAAAAGAGGCGAGCAATAATGATGAACAGGTTCTCGATTGGCTTACTTTTACTGCTGGTCGCGGTAATGGTCCCCACATTATCCTGGGCGGTGGAGGAAGAATCCCCTTATGCTGTGAAGCGCTCTTTCCCGCCTTATTTTCTGAAGCACAAGAAGTATTTTGAGCCCAGGGTTTACAAAATTGGGGACTATCCGGTCTGGTCGATAAACAATACCGAGGGCTGGGCCGTCAACAGCATCCTGATCGAGGGTGAAGATGGGCTGATCGTCTACGACAGTGGTCTTTCGCGGGCGAACGGTGAAGCCTTCATGGGCGAAATCCGCAAAATTTCCGACAAGCCGATAGTGGCCATCTTTTACTCGCACCATCACCCGGACCACTACAATGGCACTGACGCCATGGTGAGCCTCGGTGACGTGCGCGCTGGTAAAACCAGGCTCTACGCCTGGGATAATTTCGAGGAGGGGCTGGAAGATGAGTTCGGCGCTACCGGGCCAAGCCAGGCAATTCGCGCCGGTTACTATCTCGGTGTTCTTTTACCCAAAGAAGATAATCACCACCACGGTTGTTGCGGTTCCCGCTATGGTGGCGCATCGGGTTACATCCCGCCCACGGACATTTTTTCTGAAGACACCGACCTGGTAATCGCCGGTGTGAAGATACGCGCCTTTCTCACCGGCGGAGAGGCCTCTTCCGAGTTTGGCATCTATCTGCCCGACTACAAGATCGCCGTGGTAGCCGACGAGATCTTTCCCACTGTGCCAAACCTCTATACCTTGCGCGGTGCCAAGTTTCGCGACGCCAACGGCTACATCCGAGCCATGGACGCGGTATTGTCCATGGACGTCGAACACTTGCTGGGCACACACCTGGTTCCTATTAACGGTCGCGATAAAATTGTGAAAACCATCACCCTGTACCGCGATATGGTGCAGTGGATACACGATCAGTCGCTGCGCTACATCAATAAGGGTTATACCCAGGCCGAGTTGAAACAGCAGTTTCAGGATGTGCCCGACTGGTTCGAAAACGAACCTTTTTCCAAAGAGATGTACGGCACACTAGAGCATATCGCGCCGCAGATGTACGCGGGCTATGTCGGATATTTCAACGGCGATCCCATAGAATACAAGCCGACGCCACCGGTCCAATTCGCCAGGCGCCACATCGCCATGATGGGGGGGCGGGACGCCGTATTTGCCGCTGCCCTGAAGGCCTTCGAAGCGGGCGACCCGCAGTGGTCGGCAGAACTGCTGACCTACCTGATCCGGGTGGATCACGACGATATGGAAGCCCGTCAACTCAAGGCCGCTTGCTTTCGTAAACTGGGCTACGCAGAGCTAAACACGACCTGGCGTGCATGGTTCCTGACCTCGGCAATGGAGTTGGACGGGGTACTGGATATTGCTGAGGTCGCCAGGTTGATGAGCATGATGATGAGCCCCGACCCGAAAAACTTACCGGTGCGCGATGTTTACAAGGACTACCGCTACCGGGTGCTTGCGGAAAAAGCCAGAGACCGCCACATCATATTGAGCTTTAACCTGTCCGACGATGACGACATCACCCTGGAGCTGCGCAACGGTGTCCTGATTGGGCGGGACGGGGTAGACAGCGAGGCTGACCTTATCGTTTCCATGGATCGTAAGACCTTCAATGCGATCGCCAGCGGGAAGGCTGATTTTGGCAAAGCGGTTGACCAGGGCGAGGTAAAGCTCAAGGGAGATATGCAGACCTATCAAGAGTTCTGGGGTTATTTCGACAATGATGTTTTCGCTGACCGAGTCGTGGTTCGTTAGCATCCCCTTGTTTTTGGTATGATCCAGTATCGACCGTGCAATGAAACCTGGTTTTGCCCTCGCTACCCAGACAGGGTCACCGGGCTATCTTCTATTTCGCCCAGGCGTAAAGCCGCCGCGTTGTTGCGGCGTAACTCGCGATATGTCTGTGGCGAGACGCCGTACCAGCGCCTGCAGGACTGACGAAAATTACTCACGTCGCTGTACCCCAGCAAAAGGGCGATGCTTTCTATCGACAGGTTTCTTTCCCCAAGGAACAGATGGGCCTCGCGCATCAGCCATTCATTGTGTAGCTTCTGGTAACTGGTGCCCTCGCTATTCAAGCGCCGCTGCAGAGTTCTGTCCGACATATTCAGGTGCCTGGCAACATCCTTGAGAAGCCACAGATGGCCCGGGTTGTCCGCGAATATCTGTTTAATCCTGTCGTTGGTGGACTGCAGCTGCAGTGCTCCGTGCAATAATTCCTCACAACGCTTCACTGCCGATGCCCGCAAGCTGAGATCCGGGTCTGTCTCGGTACAGTAGCTGGCGTCTTTGCGCGAGACCAGCATCCGGATATGGGGGCGTGAAAAGCAGAATGACGGTACC
>CAYUOY010000299.1:0-2609 GCA_964446495.1 uncultured Woeseiaceae bacterium
GCCAGATAATTCACATTGCTACTCATTCGGAAAAACTCCTCCAGTCACTCAGGGTTGCGATATTAACATCATTACTCATGGACAGGCGTGCAACCGCCCGTGTTCCCGCGAGATATGCGGTTGCCCACGGCAATTGCAATATGCAGCGTCCGCACAGCCCCTCAGGCCTTGTTGGCAGGGCTTGAAAGCCGCTAACTAACGGAAATAACAGCTTATTTTCGAATATACTTCTTAACGGCCCGCGGACCAACTTCAGCGCCATAAATATTGCCATCGGCATCCAATGCAATACCTTCGGCGCCACTGGTTGGCGAGTTGTCCTGATCCATTTCCGGATCGGGAATGAACATCGTGACGAAGCCATCGGTGACGCTGCCGATGCGGATGCCGCGTAGCCAGCCTGGATTGCGTCGTTCATTGGACTCGGAGTCGGCGGCATAAAGGATGTCATCATCATCAATATACAGTCCGCTGGGCCCACCGAACTGGGTCCAGGTTGCCAGGTGCTCACCGCCCTGGTCAAAAATCTGAATGCGTCGATTGGTTCGATCGGCCACGAACAGCCTGCCCCGGGAGTCCATCGCCAGCGCATGTGGATCGCGGAACTGGCCAGTACTGTTGCCGGTAGTTCCCCATTCATCGAGATAAGTTCCGTCGGACGAAAATTTCACAATGCGATTGTTGCCGCCTGCGTCGTGCCCGTCAGCGACGAAAATATCGCCGTTTGGCGCAACCAGCACGTCGGAGGGTTTCGTGAAGACATCGTGACCGACACCCGCAACGCCCTCTTTGCCCAGCGTCATCAGCAACTCGCCCTGCGGGCTGAATTTCATGACGGTGTGGCCGATGCCCTCCGGAACCGGTACATATCCAACGGCATCGGCTATCCAGACATTGTCGTCAGCGTCCACGAACATGCCATGCGGCCAGGTAATCAAGCCAGCACCGAAACTCCTGACGACGTTGCCGTCCATGTCAAACAACATGACGGGGTCGACGTCGCTGCCGACACAGAGATTGGTGCCGCAGCGCTCAGCTACCCAGATATGTTTGCCGTCGTTCGCCGGGTAAATGGCGCTGGTTGCTCCCCATTCACGACCCGCCGGTATTTTGGCCCAGCCTTCAATCGTCTCGTAAGGGTTGGGCGCATGATTCTGGGCAAGGGCACTGGTGCAGGCTAAAAAGCCCACACTAATCGGTAATGCCACCGCTTTCAGGATTGTTCTGGCCGACATCGAAATCTCCCATTCGTTAATTTTTCGCCACAAAATACCGGCGGTTGCTTACCGTGCGATCTGATTTCGCAGTATACCCACGCCCTCGACTTCAATTTCAATCACGTCCCCCGGTTGCATTGCCGTGGTGCTACCCGGCGTGCCGGTGTAAATGACATCTCCAGGGTAAAGGGTCGAAGTCTGGCTAATGAAGCTGACGATAGCATCGACATTGTGAATGTGGTCTCGGGTCCGCTGCGATTGCATGACTTCGCCATTGAGGCGCGATTGCACCAGCAGATCCTTGTAATTCAAGCCGGTGACAATGGCCGGACCCAATGGCCCAAAGGTGTCGGTCGCCTTGGCACGAAACCATTGCAGGTCGTTTGCCTGCCAGCTTCTTTCGCTGACGTCGTTACCCGCGGTAATGCCAAAAATATAATCACTGGCATCTTCGATGGAAACCTTGCTCGCTGTTTTGCCGATGACGACCACCAGTTCAGCTTCGTAGTGCACGTCCGTCGCCCCGTCCGGATAAATGATGTCGGCGTCAGGCCCAATAATAGTGGTTGGCAGTTTCAGAAAAATTGGCGGGTGTGGCGGCAGCACGCGATCGCCGCGATGACTGTCATAGTTGTAGCCAACCGCGTAGACCTTGGAAGGCTCCGCCGGTGCCAGCAATTGGATGTCGGCGAACTCTACCGTGGTACCGGTTGGCGTACCGCCAAGATACGGCGCAGCCGATAATTGACGTACGGTGTCGCCTTCCTGAATCCCGTAACTGATACCCTCGTCAGACTGATAACGGACATAGCGAGTGTTTTCGGCTGAAAATGCGCTGCTACTGATCAACAACAGAAGGATAGCCAGTCCAGATCGGTACTTTTGTGCCATGGTTTTCCCGTCCTTCAATGTGGTGGGGTGACTAGCCGGTAAATGGCGGGGAGGGCGGCAAAAATCACCTTTCCGAGAAAATCCAAAAAAGTCAAAAACGTTTTTAGTATCTTGCACTTAGGGAGTGTCCTGCGCCAGGGTGGTTCCAAGAAACCCAGCCAATGCCGGGTTCAAATCGTGCGCCCGATTGTAGGCTGTCCAAAGTTAAGTGCAAGGAGTTGAACGTAGCGGAGAGAATCACCGCTTTGTTTGTCAAGCTCGCCAAGCGACCGGGCAACCCTGATGGCGCCCGCGAGAACGGACGTCAAAATCCAGCGAGATATTACTGGCAGCGGCGTCGTGCTAGTGCAAATAAACCGGAGCCATCGGTTCTTTCGCAAAGTTTTCCACTCCGCTCAACAAAGCTCCCGCGGGAGGATGGTTGTACGGACTGGAAAGTTCACCGATCTCAGTGTCCAGCATGTCGCGAGAGTGATAGCCGGTCTCCGGTACGGCGATGCC
>CAYUOY010000300.1:0-2596 GCA_964446495.1 uncultured Woeseiaceae bacterium
TGAACTCAGCGCGCCTTATCATAAGTAAGCACCTGTAGATCAGCTGATGCAGATACGTCAATACGGATATAACCATTCGGCACAATGTCCAATACGATCAACTAGCCTAGGGTGGGCACAAAAACGTGCCCACCCTACGACCCCACTTGCAGATAAATGCAGATAACCGGCCACCTGCGCAAAATGATTACCGCACCGGACGTTCCCGTGCAGTATCATTTGCCGCTCGATGATGAACGGGTCGATATGAATGCGCTCATCGGTCAACATATACGACTGACTTATCTCGGCGAGATTCACTGCATGGCCTGCGACCGCAAAACGAAGAAAAGCTTCAACCAGGGTTACTGCTATCCCTGTTTCAAAAATCTCGCCCAGTGCGACAGTTGTATCATCAAACCTGAACTTTGCCATTATGATCAGGGCACTTGCCGCGAACCCGAATGGGGCGAACAACACTGTTTGCAGGATCATATTGTGTATCTCGCTAATTCCTCCGCCATCAAGGTCGGTATTACCCGTGGCGCCCAGATCCCCACACGCTGGATCGATCAGGGGGCAAGCAGCGCTATCCCGATATTCCGGGTAAAAAATCGCCTTCTCTCCGGGCGCATCGAAGTCATCATGAAACAACATATTTCCGATCGCACCGACTGGCGAAAGATGCTCAAGGGCCTGCCAGAAGAGGTCGATCTTGCCGGCCAACGTGACGCACTATTTGAAATTTGTAAAAACGAAATCGATGCGATTATCTCAGAATGCGGCGAAGAGGCGGTGACCGCGTTACACTCGGAAACGCCGACGGAAATAGAATTTCCGGTCAACGACTACCCGCTGAAAGTCAGCTCGTTTAATTTTGATAAAACCTCCGAAATCAGCGGTGTACTCAAGGGCATCAAGGGGCAGTATCTGATTCTCGACAGCGGCGTTCTGAATATACGCAAATTCGGCGGCTACCGAGTGCGAATACAAACGGATGGATAAAAATTTCAACGTGAAATGCCCGTTGTTTGGGTGCAAAGGCGCAGAGGACGCAAAGTTTTTTATAAATGCTTTTGCTGTAAACGGGCTTAGATACGTATTCCTAATACCAGTCCACCCGAATCATTTGTAGGTACGCCTTCGGCGTGTACATATTTGGATGAAAGCGAAGCTACAATATTTTCTTTGCGTCCATTGCGCCTTCGCGTTGAAAAATCATTCTTACTTTATGTTTATTTTGAAGGTAACACTATGGAAAAAATTCTTGAGATTCGCGACGGTTGCAGCACGCCTGGCCAGTTACTGCGCAGCCTGGCTTTTGCCCGCTTCCTGAAAATCTACAAATCCCAGTTTATCGAGGATCTGCAGCACCGTGCCGATGTGCAGAAACACGAAGCGAAACAGAAGATCGACTATATCGAATCCGTCAAGGTTCGCGATCTGATCAACATTCTCGAATCGCATGGTTTCGACAGCGCCAAAGAAAAGGAACATGCGCGTGAGCTGGTAAAATTTATGGACGGCGCCTTCCACCATTACCGCGGCAGTGGTTATTCACGCCTGGTGCGGCTGCAAAATGACGTCGTTTCCACCGGGCTGGAAACGCCCGACACGATCAAGGACAAGGTAACGGATAAGGCCGGCACCCTGTCCGATCTGATTCTGGAAACCCGCCGCCAGTTGCTCAACAATGTCGGTCTGGATCAGGGCGTACGCCGCAGCTCGGGCATGGACGCCTCACCCAATGTGACAGCCGGTGAAATTTCCGGACACTATTTCAATTACCCGGCTGACTACGCCGAACTGGCGCATGTACCACTGACCATCGCCGCCGATATCCAGACCGGGGTGGACTATTCCACACCTTCCAACAAACGCGCCAAACCGTTCTACGAACTGGCGCATAACCCGCTAAAACTGGAACAATTCGTCAGCAAGGACTGGGTCTCGGTACCGCTGCAGGTCGGCACCTCACTGATCATCGTCTACATTCACAAGTCGCGCGGCTGTATCGAAATGGAACCTGGCCTGCTCAACCTGTTCCCCTTTGCCAGCATCAAGGACATCACCAATGAGCGCCAGGCCGACGGCCTGTTCTTCTTTGGCGATCCCGTTGCCGACGAAAAAGATCTGGGTTATTACTATGACCAGAAGAACAAAGTCCTGATCGGCGTGGTGCCCAACATCGACGAGCTGAAGTATTTCGGCTACGCAAAAAAACCGGTGTTGACCCTGCATAACGTGCTGGCCATTCTCGATGGCGATCTGCCGCTGCATTGCGGCTGCACCCGCTACGTGGTGCGCTTCGATGAAAACAACGAACCCTATATCGCCGAAATGCTGATCAAGGCCGACGACATGGGCAAGATAAGCCTGCGCAAGGGCGAAGACAAACTCACGCGTCCGGTTTTCTACGGCACCGAAACCGGTGCTTTCGCCTGTCTCGACGGTTTCAGTACCCAGGCCAAGATGCAGATGGCCGGACGCGAGGTTGGCTATAACAAGGATACCGGTTCCAACGCCCGCCAGATCGTCCCGGTTACCGATGTTACCGAACTGTTCCGTGGCGATGCCCTGGATGTGCTGCTCTACATGAACAACTTCAAACTGATCG
>CAYUOY010000301.1:0-2591 GCA_964446495.1 uncultured Woeseiaceae bacterium
TTTGCGTAACAGTGGCGTCTCTCGCGACAAGGCGATTGTCGAGGCGGGTCGGGACAGGTTGCGACCCATATTGATGACGGTAGCCACAACGATTCTTGGTCTCGCGCCGTTGGCCGTGGGCACAACGCAGGTGGGCGGGGATGGACCGCCCTATTTCCCGATGGCCCGCGCCATCATTGGTGGCCTGGCATTTTCAACCATTGTGTCTCTCTTGGTCGTGCCCGCTCTCTACGCCTACTTTGATACCTTGTCGGCCTGGGGGCGGACGGTGATGCGGACTGCTCGGGGTGGCGGTGCGGTAGTAGATCGCGGTGCTACGAGTTCGGGTGGTGAGATTGGTCTCTGAGACCCGCTGCAAGTACGTCCCTGTAAGCTCGGGCCCCGCATCCCTGCGGGGCACGGTCTCAGAGACCAGTCTCACCGCACGAGTCCTTGATTGTGGTACGCATCCTTCAGCGTGGGTGGCAGTAGTTGTGGAAATATTCGGGCGTGTCGGTGTCTGCGGTGGACGTCCGCGATTGAGTTAAGGCTTTCCGATTGAGCGGACGTCCACCGCAGGCGCCGGCACGCAATTGCGCCAGGCCATTATTCCACCCAAAATACAGCACCTCGGAAGCTACCGTTCGCCACCTGATTTGTACCTGCAATCCATGACACCCTACACAAAATGCGGCGAGCTGAATGTCGGCGCCTGGGGTTACTTCGTTAACAGTAGTTCGGCGATTCTCAGGTACATGTCGGACAGGCGGGGTGGGTCCGCGAGGGCAACGTGTTCGTCTATCTTGTGGATGGAGGCGTTGACCGGGCCCAGTTCGATGACGGCGGCGCCGGCGGGGGAGATGAATCTACCGTCCGAGGTGCCGCCGCCGGTTGATAGTTCGGGGGACTCGCCGGTTGATTCGATGATGGCCTGTTTTGTTGCTTCGATGAGTTTGCCAGGACGGGTCAGGAAGGGTTCGCCGGATAAATGCCAATCCAGGGTGTGGCGGAAGTCGAATTTTGCGAATAGTGATTCGACCTCTTGTTGCAATTTTTTATGGTTCCATTCTGTCGAATAGCGAAAATTGAATCGGACCCGTAGTTCTCCCGGGATTACGTTCGGGGCTCCGGCGCCAGCTTCAATTTCGACCACCTCAAAACTGGTTGGAGGGAAGTGGGCGTTGCCTTCGTCCCAGCGGGTTTCCAGCAATTCTGCCAGGACCGGTGCAAAACGCCGGATCGGGTTGTCGGCGAGATGCGGGTAGGCGACGTGCCCTTGTGTGCCGTGTATTCGGAGTTTTCCAGTCAATGATCCGCGTCGTCCGATGCGTACGATGTCGCCGAGTTTTTCCTGGCTGGAGGGTTCGCCGAGTACGCACCATTCTATTTTTTCGCCGCGATCTGTGAGTGTCTGTATGACTTTCAGGGTACCGTCGCGGGCGGGGCCTTCCTCATCGCTGGTGATCAGGAAGGCAAGGCGGCCTGGGTGGTCGGGGTAGCGGGCAACAAAGCGTTCCGCGGCGACGATCATCGCGGCGAGTCCTGATTTCATGTCGGCCGAACCGCGACCGAATAACATTCCATCTCGAACGGTCGGTGAAAAGGGGTCGGAGTGCCAATCCTCCAGTGGGCCGGCTGGGACTACGTCAGTGTGTCCGGCAAAGCAGAGGATGGGTCCGTCGTCGCCGCGGATCGCCCACAGGTTTTCTACATCACCAAAGGGCATGGATTCACAACTGAAACCGATTGCTGCGAGCCTTGCTGCGATCAGGTCCTGGCATCCGGCGTCAGCGGGTGTGACAGATTGCCGCTTGAGCAGATCGCACAGCAGTTGGTTTGTCGGGTCATTGAGCACTTGCAGTTTTTTCCGTTTCAAGGTGCGCGCTCGCCTGAAGGCGCCCGGACCATTCGGTGAATGTGGTCAGACCTGGTCAAAAATTTTCTGGTAGTTTTCGGCTGAGAATCCTACGGCGATGAATTTCTTGCACTCGAGCACCGGTCGTTTTACCAGTGTGGGGTGCTCCAGCATGAGTGCAATGGCTCGGTCTTTGGTCATTTCCGCTCGATCGACCTCCGGGATTTTTCGCCAGGTCAGGCTGCGCGTATTCAGGAATTTCTGCCAGTCCATGCGTTGCATCCATCGTTCCAGTGTCTGCACGTCCAGTCCGTCGTCGCGCAAATCGTGGAAATCACAGGTAAGATCACGTTCCGTCAGCCATTTTCTGGCTTTACGGCACGAATCGCAGCTTGAGATTCCAAAGAGCGTAAGCAAAATCACATCCCTTTTGATTGTATTGACTCACGTCGCTGTCGAGATATTCGGCAGCCCGGTCCAAAGAGATTATGCACGTTCTTTGGGATTGTAACGCAACTGTCTGACGATTCAGGCAGCGGTCGAGTCAAGCCGTTCGATCAAAAGTCTTCTCAGCATGGTGCACTGTGCGTCGTCCAACGGTGCGTCGTGATCATCCACGATATAGAATGCGTCTTCCGCGCGCTCGCCGATGGTCATTATCTTGGCCGTATAAATATTGATACGCAATTCCATGAAGATCTGGCCAATGGTGCTCAACAGGCCCGGTCGGTCGGCGGCGACCAAGTCCATAATTGTG
>CAYUOY010000302.1:0-2591 GCA_964446495.1 uncultured Woeseiaceae bacterium
GTGATCCCTCATGGGTGAATGAAAAGTAAACGGACGGGCAAGACGCGTTTTGGCGAGAAATCCTTACATTGTATTGGGCCTGGCCCCGACGGCGAGCGATTCGGAGATTCGCGCCGCCTTCCGCAAGCTTGCTAAAAAGTTCCATCCCGACCGCAATCCCGATGATGAAAAGGCCGAAGACAAGTTCAAGGAAGTCGCCTCCGCGTTTGATGTGGTGGGTGATAGCGCCCGCCGCAAGAAATTCGACCGGGGCGAAATCGATGAAGAGGGGCGCGAGCGCGCGCATCCCTTTGGTCAATGGACCCAGCGCCCCGGCGGTCCCGGCGCCGGGCAACACCCCCGTCAACATCCCGGGCAACGGGGCGCCCATCCTGGCGCAGGCGGCATGGGCGGCGGTCCGGGCGGCGCATCCTTTGACGATCTCAGCGATATCTTTTCTGACCTCTTCGGCGCCCGGCGTCAAAATGCGCAAGCCATGCGCGGCCGTGATGTCCGCTATCGGCTGGAAGTAGATTTTATTGACGCCGCCGCTGGCGCCAAAAAACGCGTCACCATGCCCGATGGTAAAACCCTCGATATTGCAATTCCTTCAGGTTTTGAGGACGGTCAGACTTTGCGCCTTCGTGGTCAGGGTGAAAGCGGGCAGGGCGGTCACCGCGGCGATGTCTATGTCGAAGTCAAAGTGAAACCGCATAAGGTTTTTGAACGTCAGGGTAATGACATTCATATAGAGGCGCCGATCTCCTTGAGAGAAGCGGTGCTCGGCGGGAAGATTACAGTGCCGACCATCGCTGGCGATGTCTCCTTGACGGTGCCGAAGAATGCAAGTTCGGGTACGGTGCTGCGTCTGCGCGGGCGCGGTGTTGCCAAAGGCAAAGGCGGCGTGCCAGGAGATCAGTTCGTCAAGCTGAAAATTGTGCTGCCTGAGGGCGGTGACAAAGAGCTTGAGGCGTTCGTTAAGTCCTGGAAAGGCGCCTCAAAATCTGCGCGCAAGCATTTTGCTGGCGTTTGATGGATCTCTGTTCTATCTGTTTGTAACGCTATTCACGAGAGCCATTCGTATGGTAACAGAATCAACCAATGTCTCTTAGTTATTGTTCGTCGCGGTTTTTTTGCGAAAACCCAATTTACATTTCGCGAAGCACGCCAGATGAGGTTTTGAACGCAACGTGACGATTTCACCGCGCAAACGGGAACGATTAGCCGCTTTTCTGGGCAGCCTGACAACGGCGGCGGCGTTGAAATTGTTTGCGAGCCTTGAGGCCGAGCGGGCCGCGGTAAGTGTGGGCTCTGCTTCAGGTGTGGGCGCCCCGGGTATGAACGCGCTTCCCCATGGCGAATTGATCGGTGACTTGCGCGACCGGCTGGTCCAGCGCGGCGCTGTTTTTCCGCCCAGAAAGCCCGATGCGCGACGGATGTTTTTCGAACCCTTTGAGGATCTTTTTATCGGCGCCCATACTGGCGCAAAACGCAAAGCCCAGATCGCGCGTGCTTCACTGATTCCAATCTGGCGCTTGATGATGGCGGACCAGACAACCGGCGATGCAGCACAAGCAGCAGTAAAGCTCGATGACGCCTTACGCGAAGCCGCTGACGGTGTTGATGTCCTGGAGCGTGCATTGTTTATCACAGCTGAGGCGGGGCTTGGCCGGCTATGCGCACGGGCGCAAGAAGATAGGACAGCTCAGGACTTGCTTATTGCTGCACTTGGCAGCGAAGAGGCGTATGAAGATCTTTTTGAAATTCACCAACTTCTCCAGGGCGTTGAATTTTTAAAGCAGCTGCAAAGGCTGATCCCATCAGCGGCGCCCGCTATGACCGAAGAACACTATTACGATTTGCGAACGTTGTTTTTGTCGGCGCATAATCAATCGCGGGGCATTGGCGTTTATATATTGTTGGCCCTTAAAGGGCGGTTGGAAAAACCGTGGCGTGCCCTTGGCGTATATTATCATCTTGCACAAGGAGCCGATGATCGGTTGCGCGCCGCCAAGACTGAAGTCATGGCGCTGCCTGAAAGCCTCTTTGAAGATCTCGAAATGTTGGCGCGAGGGCTGGAGAACGATTGCGCGAAGGCGCTTGATGCTGAAACGGCGGGGCTGCGCGTTGCCTTCTTTGCGGATTACGCGGATGGTCTGGCGCGCCAGTCCGCGCGCGCTGGCGACAATGTCTATCTCAATCGTATTGAGGCTTGCCGGGACGTCGCCGGGGAGGCCCTTGATCGCTTCGCTGAACAGGCACTGGCGGGTTTACGTGCGGCGATGCCGGTGCGCCATGCCGGCGGCTCAAGCCGGTTAACATCACTGCGCCCGGATCTTAGTCGGCCAGTGACCGCAGTGATGGTTGAAGACGCTGCCGATGCAGCGCAGTTGATCGCCAAGGCGCAATGTCTTGCGGAACGATTGAGTGCCGATCAGTGTTTCACGACTTCAATTGCCGATGATGCAGCAGCGCAGCTTCATACTTACGCCATTGACCTTATTGCCGAGGTTCGTGCAGCGGAAGGGGCTGAGCGCAAAGCGGCCCAACGTACGCTCGATAGTGTGTTGATGGTTGGGGCGCCATTACTCAATAGTGATGAGATCGTCCAG
>CAYUOY010000303.1:0-2580 GCA_964446495.1 uncultured Woeseiaceae bacterium
GCAGTCCAAACGATACCTGCATCTGGCACACCTGTCCTAAAGCCTGTTACGCTAGGAGGGCGACGTACCGACAGGCATGGAGCCCGTTCCCGATTGCGGCGGAAAAAGGGTGGAAAAAGATGGTCGAAATGCGTAAAGATTTGAACCTGGAAGATTTCCTGCCCTATCGACTGGCCATACTTTCGCATTCAGTCAGCCATTCCATCGCCACCATTTATGATAATCGCTTCAATCTCTCGATTCCGGAATGGCGCGTCATTGCCATCGTAGGTCGTTTTCCCGGACTCTCCGCCGTTGAGGTTGCAGAGCGCACGGTAATGGACAAGGTGGCAGTCAGCCGTGCCGTGACCAAGCTCATCAAGAACGGACGCATCGATCGTCAGTTTGCGGATGCTGACCGACGTCGGTCCATATTGAATCTGTCCGAGAAAGGCCTGGAGTTACACAATGAAGTGGCCCCGTTCGCGTTGCAGGTGGAGGCCGATTTGCTCGCCGACCTGACGCCGGATGAAGTTGAGGTGCTGGATACGGTCATCGACAAGTTGTATGCGAAGGCGCAACAATTCAACACCACCGCATAGCGCGCTACCACAAAATAGGTATTAGTGCTGGCCCGACGAACCCCCAACCTTACGGTATAATGCCGGCGCATCAGCCGTGGCGCCACTGACGAGCCGACCAAGGCGTAAAGCCCGAAAAATCGGCAAAACAGCGTCCGATCAACCCAATTTTGGAGGTGTTCTTGGAAACAATCGCGGACTTCGAGGTTCAGTTCAGCCAGTTCCTGAGCCCTGACGGAAAACCGAGTGCGGATATTCCCGCGCTTGCCACGGACACAAAGAAACTCATCGATATGTATCGAATGATGACCGAGACCCGTGTTTTCGATACCAAGGCCGTCAATCTGCAACGCACCGGCAAACTCGGCACCTACGCATCATGCCTCGGCCACGAAGCCGCTCACGTCGGTATCGCCGCGGCCATGCAGTCGGATGACGTGCTGGCACCGAGTTACCGCGAATACGGAGCGATGTTTTGCCGAGGTGTCAGCATGGCAGAGATACTGCTCTATTGGGGCGGTGACGAGCGCGGCAGCGACTATGCCGGCCCGCGCAACGATTTCCCCCTGTGTGTGCCCATAGCGACCCAGTGCCTGCATGCCGCCGGCGCCGGCATGGCATTTCAGCTGCGCGGTGAAGCTCGCTGTGCCGTGTCAATCAATGGCGATGGCGGCACTTCTGAAGGTGCATTCTATGAAGCCATGAACATGGCCGGTGCACGAAAATTGCCCGTCGTATTCATGGTGGTGAACAACAAGTGGGCGATATCAGTGCCGATTGAAATGCAAACGGCGTCCAAAACACTGGCGCAAAAGGCCGTAGCAGCCGGCATTCCCGGCATCCAGGTTGACGGCAATGACATTATTGCCGTGCGACACTGGGTCGAGCGTGCCTTGCAGCGCGCCCGCAACGGTGACGGTGCCTGTCTTATTGAGGCCGTAACGTATCGCCTGAGCGACCACACGACGGCCGACGACTCCAGTCGTTATCGACAAAAGGACGAAGTCGAGGCCGCCTGGAAGGTCGAACCACTGTTGAGAATCAGACAATACCTCACCGACCTCGGTGTGTGGGACAAGAAAAAGGAGGCCGCCCTGCTTGCCGATGCGGCCACCAAAGTCGATGCCGCCGTTGAGCAATATCTGCATACACCCAAACCTGACATTGAATCGATGTTCGATCATATGTATGCCAGTTGGCCGGAACAGATGGAGGAACAACGCGAGCACGCCATTCGCTTCGGTGACAGTGCGGGTGGAACGCATGGCTGAAGTTACCCTTATTGATGCGCTGACCATGGCCATGGCCTGGGAGTTGGAACACGATCCCAGTGTTGTGGTTCTTGGCGAAGATGTCGGCGTTAACGGCGGTGTATTTCGTGCTACCGCGGGATTGCAAAAGAAATTTGGGGCCGATCGGGTTCAGGACACGCCACTGGCCGAGGGCATGATTGCCGGAGTCTCCATCGGCATGGCCGCGCAGGGTATGCGGCCGGTCGCGGAAATTCAGTTCATGGGATTCATCTATCCAACGGTGGACCAGATAATTAACCATGCCGGGCGGATGCGTAATCGCACCCGCGGTCGATTGACTTGTCCGATGGTCTTGCGCGCCCCTTTCGGTGGCGGCATTCATGCGCCGGAACACCATTCGGAAAGTACCGAGGCCCTGTTTGCGCACATGCCTGGAATTCGGGTTGTCATCCCGTCCTCACCGACGCGGGCTTATGGTTTGCTGCTCGCGGCCATACGTGATCCTGACCCAGTGGTCTTTCTGGAGCCCAAACGGATTTATCGCCTGAACAAGCAGGCCGTGGAAGACAATGGCAAGGCGCTACCGCTCGATGTTTGTTACATCCTCCGGGAAGGCAGCGACGTAACGGTCGTGACCTGGGGTGCCATGACATTCGAGACGTTGAAAGCCGTGGACCAGCTCGCGCGCAAAGGCATTCGCTGTGAGGTCATCGACCTCACGACGATCAGTCCGATCGACTACGAGACCATTCTCGAATCGGTGCAAA
>CAYUOY010000304.1:0-2579 GCA_964446495.1 uncultured Woeseiaceae bacterium
GTGACGGTGATGGAATTGAGTCCGGAATCGATCATCTCGCGTACCAGCGAATCGGTATAGACTGCGCGAATCTCGCCCATGGCATCGATGATCAGTGCTTTTTGCGTCGGCGATTGCCCGGCGGCGAGGCCGGTTGCACTGGTACCGATTGCTACGGCGCCGGCAGCGGCACCTAATGTGAACTCTCTTCTGCTAAGCATGTTATTCCCCTGGAAATATGCGCTGGAAAACGGCTGTTCGATTCCAACACAATATTGGATGTGAGCTCAATAATAAACCAGGGGAGGACCGGTGCTTATCGCATGGCGTAATAAAAGCTTACAGAAAATCTCTGATCATAATTAGGCTGCCGGCAACCAGCACGCCAAAGAAGATAACCAGATTCAAAACCCCCTGTGGATGTCGCATTCGCAGCAGGGTTTTCTGCATTTCCCAGGTAGATACGGCTTTGGCCTCGGCCAGCGCGGGCAGGATCTCTGTCTTCAGTATCTCGCGGTCATACAAGGGCATTTGTGGTCGGCCAAGGAAAACGGCCATGTCAGGACTGGCGATTGTGACCTTGTCATAGATGATGTCCTGAATGGCGAAAGTCTTCTCGTGATCGTCGTGATCTCGCAGCGTGATTTGATTCCCGCATAGTCCGATGGCTGTATTGATGCTGATGCGACTCACCCGACTCAGCAGCAAGACCACCAGGGCGAGCCCGATAATCGGTGGCACAAAGGTTAGATAGATCAAAGGACTGTCGAGGCCAATCACCAGGTAGGCCAGTAGTGAGATGAGGCCAAAAACACACAGGCCGGACAGGCGAATCGCGCGGTGAATTTTTCGCACTGCTTTAGTGTCCGGCTCAATCCAGAGCATCTCGTCCGGGCGGCGGGTGAGTCGTTTCTGATTCGGTGCGGACTGGTCCGGTCCGTCGGCAACGGGTGTTGCCAAACCCTTGATAATCAGTGCGACAATCACCAGGAAAAATGCGACCACGGCGAGCCAGGCATAGGTCTGGTATTGCCAGCGAAGCGCGACCGACTCGGCGACCAGACCCTGCAGCCCGAATGACAGGAAGTCGCCCGTCAATTGCCCCGTGGTCGTAAGTCGATAAACACGATCGTTGTTCCAGTCGCTGACCAGGACGTCGCTGCCAAAAGCCATTATTGCGATCGGGTCAGCGCCATTGGGAAGGTCGACCTTGCGCTGGAAAGCCCAGTCCTGATCGAAAATGTAGATACCGCCATCGCTCATGCTGGAACGCATGTTGTTGATCCACCAGGTGTCTCCGATTCGCGCAAAGTGACTCGGCCAGGTTTGTTGGCTCTTGCGTGCAGAGGCAGGTACCACATCAACCGAGGAAATTTCCTGGCCAAAGGACTCCGTACCAGGATCTACAATCCGAATGCGATGATTATTGGTGTCGGCGACATAAAGGCGACCGTCGTGAACCAGCAGTTGATTCGGAAAACGGAAGCCACTTCCCGCCTCACCAAGAACATCTCCATCCGCCGAAAACTTTCGCAGTACGTGCCGCGTCGTATCACTGATATAGACCGCGTCGGAAGACGGGTCGATATACAAACCGAAAGCCGCCGCAAGGTCGATCGGTTCTGATCCGAAGGGTCTGCAGGCATCCGTTTTCAGGCTGCATCGATACAGGCCGGTCTCTTCCTGGTCAGGGCTCAATGAGTTCTGGTTGGAGAGGCGCAAAAAGGCGCGAACATTGTCCAGGGCGGTACGTGAGTCTGCACCACGGCGAAGCAGTATGTCGCCGTTGGCGAAAAATCGAACTGCACCGAGGATATGCTCAACCTTGAGGTCGGACAGATCGTGTCGTTCGAGAAATTTTCCCTCGCTATCATGCTCAAGTAAAATGTTCTGCATCTGGATGTAGAAGTGACCCGCGGGATCCAATAATAATTCGGCCGGTCCGCCCAGCTGTTTCGCCTGACCGCTGCCCCACACCCATACGCCAATAGCCATAACGGTTACTACAATTACCGCAAAAGCGACCATTGGATGCACTTTGGAATTCAAGAGGTTGCTCGGTTAGTGGGCAGAACGATCAATGATAAATGAAACATCGCCGGTTCGCCGCGACTTGCCACGCAGTTTCCGACACTTACTCTGCAATGTTTATTAGCACCGCCTTGTACAACGCGTCCGCGATCTTCGCCGGTGCACCGCTGTCGCTGTTCGTCATCACCACCACACCAATATCGGTCTCCACATCCATTAGCAAATGCGATCGATGTGCGGCAAACCAGCCCTCGTGCCTGGCCACCGGCCGGCCGTCGATTGTGCCGAGCTTCAGGCCCAGTCCCCAACCGGACGCCTGTCGTGTACGCATGCGAGTTCGCATCTCTCTCGACAACACATCGTCGCCGCCATGGCCGAGAAGAAAGCGCGCCAGTCGTCCCAGATCGAGAGCGCTGGTGTAAATGCCGAAGGCGGGACTCATGGCCCTGGCGTCATGATATTCCCGCACGTGGCGGTTGCCCACGGCACGTCCAACCCCGGCGAATGGACGCTGCTCGTTCGGGATGACGCGTCCGACTGGTGTGTATCCTGAGGACATATTCTCGACC
>CAYUOY010000305.1:0-2577 GCA_964446495.1 uncultured Woeseiaceae bacterium
CGTCGCTGCACGACCGACAACAGTGACGTCGATGACCGACTCCGGTGCGGCAAGGTAGTCCTCTTTGGCCAGCAACAACGCATCCTCCTTATTGTACTCCGCCTCAGCGAGGTCCTCCGCTGAAGGCGTCGCGCAGGCGGACAGGAGAAAAAGTCCCAGTAAAAGTTCGGTCGCTAACAATCGCGACAGGCGGCGAGTGTGACTGGACGGTGTCTTCATGAATAATCCTTGCTGAATTATTGGTTGAGCCTATACCGTTGCACGTGTCTTTGTCACTGGGTGGCGAGTAACTTTCCCGCTGAGCCCGGTATTGGGATCACTTACGGAATCGCCTGTCGATGCGCGCTCCTCGACGCTCGACACCTTCGCGCTCTCACGAATCAATAAAACTGGTGAAATCCTGCAATGGCTTGCGTTTGATATCCGGCACCGTGGCATCCTCTGCCGGGTATCCCGTCACCAGTAACAAAAACGGGCGCTCACTTTTCGGTCGACCCAGGATTTCATTCAAAAAACTCATTGGACTCGGCGTATGCGTTAAACAAACCAGCCCGGCTTGATGCAGGGCCGTGATCAGGAAGCCGGTCGCCAGACCCGTCGACTCGACCGGGTAATAATGCTTCACCTTTTTTCCATCCGGCAGGTACCCGAATTTTTTCAGGAACACCGCAATCAGGCAGGGCGCCGTCTCCAGGAACGGTTTGTTGGTGTCCGTGCCCAGCGGCTCCAGCGCCTGCAACCATTCGGCTGATGCACGGTGTTCATAAAACTCCCGCTCTTCTTCCTCGGCGGCAACACGGAGCTTGTGCTTGGTATCGGGACCGGTAACGACCACAAAATGCCACGGCTGCAAGTTCGCGCCGCTGGGCGCCGTGCCCGCCGTAAGCAACGCTTGCTCGATAATTCCCTGGGGTATGGGTCGGTCCGAAAACTCGCGCACAGTTCGGCGGCGATTCATATTCTCGTAGAACGCGTCCAGCCGCTGGCGCATTGCTGCCGCTGGCAACTCTTCGTAGTCTGGTAACGGAATGAAAGGATAGTCAGTCATCTTTTTATGCCAGCGACAGGTTCCGGAGTACCGTCGGTTCGCTGTTTTCCAGCTCCGAGGTCGCCTGGCCGCGCACCGAGATACCGGCCTCATGTACCGAATCAGGGTCGCCGCTTATGAGCGGATGCCAGCCGGGGAGTTTTTTGTTTTCGGACAAGCGTCGATAAGCGCACGTTCCCGGCAACCAGGCGAACACTTCCGGCTTGTCGGACGATAGTGTCAGGCAGGTCTTCACAAGTTTCGATCTGGCGCGATAGTCCATGCAACGACAGGTATTAATATCCAGCAGCTTGCAGGCGACATTGGTAAAGAAAATCTCTCCGGTCTCCTCGTCTTCGAGTTTGTGCATGCAACAAAGGGCACAGCCGTCACACAACGACTCCCACTCGGCAGCCGTCATTTCAGCCAGCGCCTTGTGTTCCCAGAATGGTTTGTCCATATAATGCGGACCTGGATCGAACCGAAGACTGCCAAGGATAACTGATATTCCAATGAATGCCGTGTTTCTTGATTTCGACACCATGGGTAGCGGCGGTCTTGATCCGTCTGCACTGCAACAACGTTTGCCAGGGCTGCGGATTTTTGGCAACACGTCTGCTGCGAAGGTCGCTGACCGCATTCGCGAGGCCGAATTCGTGCTGGCGAACAAGGTCAGGCTGGATGCCGAGAATATGGTGGACGCGAGTGCGTTGCGATTCATTGGTCTCACCGCAACGGGCACCGATAATGTCGACCTGGCATTTGCAAAAGAACGCGGGATAGCCGTTTGCAATATTCGCGCCTACTGTACGCAGTCTATTGTTGAACATGTTTTTGGCGTGCTGCTTGGGCTGACCCATAGCTTGCATTCATTCAATGCGGCCGTTCGCCAGGGTGCGTGGCAGGATGCGAACCAGTTCTGCATGCTCGACTACCCGATAAGGGAGCTCTCGGCGATGACGTTGGGCATCGTCGGCTATGGTGTCCTCGGTAAAGGCGTGGCTCAAGCGGCTGAGTTTTTCGGCATGAACGTACTCATCGCAAGGCGGCGTGGAGATGGCGGTTCAGCGCATGACGGACGGGTTGATTTCGAGGAAATGCTGCGACAGGCGGATGTGATATCGCTGCATTGTCCCCTCGACGATGACACTCGCAACCTGATGGGGGCAGCCGAGTTCAGCGCCATGAAGTCCGACAGTATTCTGATCAACACAGCACGCGGTGGCCTGGTCGACTCGACCGCGTTGGTTGCCGCGCTTGAGGGCGGCGAGATTGCTGCCGCCGCCATTGACGTACTGCCGCAGGAACCGCCGGTAAATGGAGATCCACTATTAGATTATTCCGGGGACAACCTGGTTGTCACACCACACATTGCCTGGGGCACGCTACAGGCCAGGCAAAATGCGATTAACGAAGTGGCGGAAAATATCGCCGCCTTTCAGCGCGACGAACAACGCAACCGGGTCATCTAGGGAACCTCTGATTTATTCTGCAAAAGCAAATAGGGTGTGGGAGTTTGGATTCGCGGGGTCGCGCGTCAGGTCGCGCTC
>CAYUOY010000306.1:0-2575 GCA_964446495.1 uncultured Woeseiaceae bacterium
GTTTCTTTGCTCGATCTTCGGATACGAGCTCATTTTTGATCCTCAATGCGGCGCGCTCAGCGGCCTCTACTTCGAACGTGCTCAGTTGATCCTGCGCCTCTTTAAGACGGGTTTTCGCCGCGTCCAGACTTGCCAGTGCCTCCGGGGATGGGGCTGTAATGGATGCCTCAATGCTTGCATTTACCTTGGCGATTTCCATGTCAAATTTCGCGCGCGCATTGTTTATCTTCTTCTGAAGGGCTGGCATTGCGTACATGCGATTATTGAGTTGTTTGCGCATTCGGGCGTCGATGGCCGTGCCATTCAGGCGTTTGAGAATTGACTCCTGCTCGTTGTTCCAGGTCTTCTCTGCTTCGATGCCAGCCGTTTCTTGTTGGCTGACAAGGCTGGCCAACTGGGCCTTGAGTTCCTTGGTTTCTTCGCTGTCTAGATTTGCACGTGCCCGTTCTGCAGCAGATTCATAGCCGGCTACCGAATTTCGCTGATCCAAAAGCCGCTTTTGATCGAGACCCGCCACTCTGGATCCGTCCGTTTCTTCCGACAATTCCATCGTCATCAGGCGCGCCTTGTCTCCTTCAAGCGCGGCCAGACTCGTCTTGGACTGAACCACAGGTTGCGTGGTCAAATGGGCATATCTTTCGAACCCGTTGAAAATCGTCTCGAAGGATATGAGCGAAGCAACCACAAGCCCCACCATTGGAAGAACCTTGCGCCAGCTTTTTGCATGAAACACCACGGTGGCCGCAGGAATTTTGGCAAGCTCGACCACGGCAAGAATGACAAACACCCCGAAAACCGGAAACATCTGAACAAAGCCGGATCCGTCCGGTGTAGAAAGCGCTTGAGCCACGGCAATGCCCAAGCCGACCGATACGAGGACGATCTCGATCGCCCAGGCCAGGCTTTTCAATCGTGCAGCGTATTTCACATTATACGCACGCATTTCCCGTTCCGAAGTATCATGCGGCAGCACATTCGATGAATCTGTCATCACTTATCCCCTATTTTTTTAGCAGTAACGTGCTTGCGAAAGCCTCTGGCGCGCGCCGTCGGGCTCGAGGGAGCGATACCGCCCCCCCGAATAGTGCGCGCAATCCAATGCAGCCCCAGCGCGGATAACCTCCGCAGCCAAATCCTGACCGGCAGCGTTGGTGCAGACGCCCACCATGCGATCATAGGTGACGTCGCCTGTTAGTTCGCAGCGAACTTTGGAGAGACCGATGACCGACCTCAGAGAACGGGTCGCGAATGAACCACCCGGCTTGCCCCGCTCTGGCGCATCAATGCCCTGAAGCCGAACCTTGATATTCCCAACATAAAGAGTATCGCCGTCAATCACTTTCGCTGGCCCGTAAATCGGTGTTGCGAAGGCCGGCGTGGCCATGAGTATTGTAATGACTATTGCTGAGACTGAGTGTTTCATCGTTCCCTCCTTTAACCTTTGAATTAAAATGGGAATTTGGATTTTGTTTATCATTTGAATATCGGCCAAAATGTTCTCACTTTGTGCCAGAATCAAAACCTGAAGAGCTGTCCCAGATTGTTTTCACAGGTTTGAAGCCGATGCAGAGGTCCTTGCGGAGCTCTCGACACCACAAGGGTGCCTATGGGCGCACAAAGGATTTGTTCCGCTCAAGCTTCCAGACGATCTCTCAGGCAAGCAGACGCAAAATTCGAATAACTGGAGGCTTCCATATGCCGTTTAGCTGTTTAGTCCCGGCATCCGTTGGATCGGGCTGGGAAGACCTGATCTGGCCCAGAAGCCCCGTTTATGCAGGTGTATTCGATCACACCTTCACACTCTGTCTGTTTGCGGACGCATTTGATGTTATCACCTGTTATGTGGCTGCCCGCAGGCCGGAGAGCTTTCGAATTTTGGCCGCATTTTTGTCATTTTTTGCCAATAGCGTGCTCACCACAAGCATACGAAGGGTCAAAAATGGACGTTCACAGTCTCTGGTTTCAACACTTCGCCAGCGAATACGAAACCCGCATAGGTGATGCTGCTGTTGTTGATCGCACGCTCAGAGAAACCGGCTTGACGCGCAGTAATCTTTCTTCAACCGCTGAGAGCATTGACCCTGTCAAAATGGCGCGTTTCCTTGACGTCGCCTGCGAGACATTAGGCGAACCGGAATTTGCCGCCAAAGCGGGTTTGAAATTCAAGGAGTCGAGCCATCTTGTTGGGTATATTGCGAAGTATTCCCGGAACCTCCGGGCTGCGATCGAGAACACGGCGCGTTACAGCTTGCTGGTTGATGGAAATACTAGTTATTCCCTGAATGTGTCAGGAAACCACGCCTTTTTTGAGGTGGAGTACGCTGACGACAGCATTGCCAAATTCCGGAGATGGACAGAATTTGCGCTATTTTGCGCATTGTCGCGGATGCGGTCTCTTACCGGTGTGGATTTCATACCCCTTGAATTGAGATTTAGGCATATTCTCAAATCTTCGGGCGGTGGTATAGGAGCTATTGCGCGATGTTCGGTCGTATTCGGTGCTGAGACGACCGGGATCATCCTCCCACTGTCAGCGCTGGATTTGACCATACCAACATATGATCTGGCACTACGC
>CAYUOY010000307.1:0-2552 GCA_964446495.1 uncultured Woeseiaceae bacterium
TGAAGTCTGGGATATTCTCGAAGAAGTCATTCGTGAACACCCCATCATGCTGAACCGTGCTCCCACGCTGCATCGACTGGGCATCCAGGCCTTCGAGCCGGTATTGATTGAAGGCAAGGCCATTCAATTGCACCCGCTGGTTTGTACTGCTTTCAATGCCGACTTCGATGGTGATCAAATGGCGGTGCATGTACCGCTGTCGATCGAGGCGCAGCTTGAAGCTCGTGCATTGATGATGGCATCCAACAATATCCTGTCTCCCGCGAACGGCGAGCCGATTATTGTGCCGTCACAGGATGTGGTGCTGGGTCTTTACTTTATGAGTCGCTCGAAGCTTTTCGGCAAGGGAGAAGGCATGATCTTTTCCGACGTCGATGAAGCGCGACGCGCCTACGAGTGTGGCTTTGTTGATCTGCAATCAATCGTGAAAGTGCGTGTCCCATTGCATGAAACCGATGAAGACGGAAATACCGAGACAGTCATCAGGCTGGTTGACACCACCATAGGTCGGGCGCTGCTGTCCGCTATCTTGCCCGTCGGCTTGAGTTTCGATTTGATCAACCGCGCGATGACGAAGAAGGCGATTTCCAACGTCATCAACGCCTGCTATCGACTTCTTGGTTTGAAGAAGACGGTCGTATTTGCAGACAAGCTCATGTACACCGGTTTCCGCTTTGCGACGATCTCGGGTGTTTCCATCGGCATCAATGACCTGGTCATCCCCGAATCGAAGCAGGATATTCTTGCTGCCGCGGAAGCAGAGGTGAAAGAGATTCAGGATCAATACTCTTCCGGTCTCGTCACTGAAGGCGAGCGTTACAATAAAGTCGTCGATATCTGGTCGCGAACCAATGATCAGATTGCCAAGGCAATGATGGACAAGCTCGGCACAGAGCCGGTTAAGGGCCCTGATGGCAAGGTCGTCGAACAGGAATCGTTCAATTCCATCTACATGATGGCGGATTCCGGTGCTCGTGGTTCTGCCGCGCAAATCAGGCAGCTGGCCGGTATGCGAGGACTGATGGCGAAGCCGGACGGCTCGATTATCGAAACGCCCATTACGGCTAACTTCCGCGAAGGCCTGGACGTTTTGCAGTATTTTATCTCGACTCACGGTGCTCGCAAGGGTCTCGCGGATACGGCGCTGAAGACTGCAAACTCGGGTTACCTGACACGCCGACTCGTCGACGTGGCACAGGATCTGGTGGTAACCGAAGAAGATTGTGAAACTCGCAACGGCGTCGCAATGTCACCGCTGGTTGAGGGTGGCGATATTGTCGAACCGCTGCGAGAGCGGGTTCTCGGACGTGTTCTGGCGGAACCAGTGCTTATTCCGGGTACGGACAAGGTCGCCTTCGATGCGGGCACGATGCTGGATGAAGCCAATGTTGCGCGGCTCGAAGAGCTGTCGATAGACCAGCTTCTGGTACGTTCGCCCATCAATTGCGAAGTTCGGTACGGCGTTTGCGCCCAGTGCTATGGTCGCGACCTGGCTCGCGGCAATCGCATCAATATCGGCGAGGCGGTCGGTGTCATGGCCGCCCAGTCTATTGGTGAGCCTGGCACACAGCTGACCATGCGTACCTTCCATATCGGTGGTGCGGCATCAAGATCAGCGGCGGCCAGCAATATCGAAATCAAGAGCGTGGGTTCGGTCAAGCTCAATAACATCAAGACCGTGAATCACGAGAAAGGTTACCTGGTGGCGGTTTCGCGATCAGGTGAGATTCTGGTCTTTGACGAGCACAGTCGTGAGCGTGAACGCTATAAGCTTCCTTATGGCGCAACCATTACCGTGGCGGATGGCGATACCGTGAAGCCGGGGCAGGTTGTAGCAAACTGGGATCCTCATACTCACCCGGTGGTGACTGAGGTTGCCGGTCGTCTGCAGTTTGAAGATTTCGTTGACGGTATAACGGTCTCTGAGCAGGTCGATGAATTCACCGGCCTGACGAGTATTGTGGTCCTGGATCCAAAACAACGTGTTGGTTCCGCCAAAGACCTGCGTCCGGTAGCCAAGCTGATCGACAAGAACGGTGACGCGCTGTGCTTCTCGAACACCGAGATTCCGGCGGTTTACGCCTTGCCGGCCGGTGCCATCATCAGCATGAGCGATGGGGCGAAAGTTGCGGTCGGTGACGTTATCGCCCGTATCCCGCAGGAGTCATCGAAAACTCGGGATATCACCGGTGGTTTGCCGCGAGTCGCCGACCTGTTCGAGGCTCGCAAGCCCAAAGAGCCGGCGATCATGGCCGAGCACACCGGCACCGTCAGCTTCGGCAAGGAAACCAAAGGCAAGCGTCGTTTGGTCCTGACGGACGAGCACGGCGAGAGCTTCGAGAAGCTCATTCCCAAGTGGCGTCACCTGAATGTATTCGAGGGCGAGCAAGTGGTCCGCGGTGAAGTCATTGCTGATGGTGAGCCGACGCCGCACGATATCCTGGCATTGCAGGGCGTGGAGGCTCTCTCCACCTACCTCATTCGTGAGATCCAGGACGTCTATCGTCTGCAGGGCGTGAAGATCAACGACAAGCATATTGAAGTCATCATTC
>CAYUOY010000308.1:0-2543 GCA_964446495.1 uncultured Woeseiaceae bacterium
ATTTTATGATAAAAAACCTTAACTGAGTGTCCATGAAAACGGGGTATTGCCAGAGCTTTTCGTATCACCGATGAAGCAAAAAACTAAACCCGTGATAAATTCCAAATGAGGAAGTGTGGTTCGTTTATCTTGTCCAGGAAGGCTTTTTTGAAATGTTTGCTTGAGGATATTTAAAATGTTAACTTTGTCCATGGCGAACTCCTTTTTTTCCGGAAAATGAATTGTTTGCACAAAGTAATTTAACGGATTTTAAGGGAGTGTTCCATAACTTATTGATATTTTATATAATTAATTCCGAACACCTATGGATTATTTCTGGTGTTTGACAGTCTGAAAAGGTGGCGTATCCTGGTTGACCTATTTCGCAAAAAATGGCAACCAAAAGAGGATACGCCAGTGACAGATGATAGCGCAGTTAATTTTAAACGACCAGAAGAACTTATCGACCCGTTAACCCAGTTATTACGAGAAGGCGCACGAGAATTGCTGAGCAAAGCAGTGGAAGCTGAATTGCTCAGTTTTTTAAAGGCTTACGAAGACCATCAAGTTGATGGTAAAGCGGCCATCATCCGTAATGGTTATTTACCGACACGTACCATCCAAACGGGTTTAGGCGATTCAATGTGATCCCAGTTGCGCGTGTTGCCAGACCACCGGTGAGGGTGCTTTGCCTTGGCTGTCTCATAAACGACCTCACGTTGCTCCAGTATGGCGGTATCCAACCCCGCATGACGCTCGCACGGGGTGACAAAGCGAATAGCACTGTGTCGATGATCCTCGTTATCCCAGCGCACAAACTCACCGACCCAACCTCTGCCCTCGTGTACCGATTTAAACGGCTCACCGGGATACTCAGGACGATATTTCAGGGGACGAAACAATGATTCTGAATAAGGATTATCATTACTCACCGACGGACGTGATCGAGAGGGCGTGACTCCCAGTTTCTCTAGGGTAGCTAACATTGTCGCCCCTTTCATCGGTCCCCCATTATCGGAATGTAATATCACCTGATCACGGGTAATATGTTCCCGCACACAGATATCACGGATCACATCACTGGCCAACTCAGCGCTTTCTTCCTGATACACCTGCCACCCCACGATCTTGCGGCTATAGATATCCATAAATAAATATAAATAATAAAAGATCCCCTTGATCGGCGTGGCTAAATAGGTGATGTCCCAGCGGTAGCACTGATTGGGGGCGGTGGCCCTCACCGGCGTTAACTGGGTGCGTTTATTCGTGGGTCGGCTTGCCAACCGATGCGCTAACTGATTCTCCTCACGTAGTACCCGATAAAAAGTGGCCTCTGAAGCCATATATTCGCCCCGATCCGCTAATATCGGCACAAACTGCGAAGGTGGCAAATGGGAAAACTCAGCACAGTTGGCCACCTGTAACACCCGCGCCCGCTCCTCAGGAGAAAGCTTATTGGCTGGCACCAGAAGCCGCGTGGTGCGTCCATCACACACGAGCGCTTCCCCCTGTTGCCAACGTTGTAAGGTACCCACCACCTGACAAGCCTGATAGCGACGTGCCCCTTGTGTCACGGCTTCATCAATCCAAGTGCTCAGCTGTTGGCGCTGTGGGAGCGGGATCAACTGTCCTTGTCCTCCCACAGCGCTTGGAACTTTTTTTGTAATACCAACAGGGCGGCGGTTTCAGCCAGGGCTTTGTCTTTACGCCGTATTTCTTTATGCAGCAACGCGTTTTCTTCTTTGAGTATTTTGACTTGCGCTTTGCCGGGCGTCACCGTGACTTTGTCAGACTCAATAAAACTTAAACGCCACTTCTCAAGATGATGGGGGAATATCCCTTTTGCTCGACAATATTGACTGCGCTGTTCTTCCCTCATGGCGGCGGTATCGAGTAACGCTTGAAGCTGTGCTTCTCGTGTCCAATCTTGAGGGCGTTGACTGTCGGTATCCGTATTCATTTTTTTGTACTTTCGTATCCAGGTTTGCAGGGTAGAATAACCAATACCCAGGGCTTGTGCCACGGATTTCAGGGGAATCGATCCCCGGGTTAGTGCTTTTTGCACCGCTTGTTCTTTAAACTCGGATGGATAAGGATTGCTCATTTTCTATTTCCTCTAACGTTTTATGGATTTAAACGGTAGAGGCGACAGATAGGCTGACACAGGGGGAAGATCACCTCACCTTAGAGGCCTTGCCGGCTTTCTCTCCGGATTTTAATCCAATCGAGAAGTTATGGAAAAATACTAAACGTAAAGCGACTCACTTGAAGTATTTCAGCACGTTTGAAGAATTACGAGCCTCCGTGATCAAGGTTTTCAATGAATACCTTGAAGAGGCGAGTCAGATATTTTGTGTGATGAAAAAAATGCGTGAACAAGCCGGTCTTTGCTAACGAACAGAGTTAAGTACATGATATAAAATCAGTTATGAAAATAGGAGATTAGTTTGTAATTAATTATCTGAAAATCTATAAGTCTATCTTTCATAGCTTTTGGTGGGCAGTGACTACACTGACCACGGTTGGGTATGGTGATATGTATCCAGTAACAACAGGCGGTAAGT
>CAYUOY010000309.1:0-2538 GCA_964446495.1 uncultured Woeseiaceae bacterium
TTTGCGTAGTTTCCGCTTACAATTGAGGACTTCGAATTCCTGCGTCTTTATGTAGCTCCGTCGTGGAAATTAATCGAACGGATCGGTGCACGTATCGAGGAAATCGAAGTCCTCGATTTTAAGCTGAAACTGCGCAAAGCCGAGGACTGGGATACTCGTTGGCCGGAACTGGCCGAGCAACTCATGGAAAAGATCAACAACAGTGGGCAACATGTGCTGTTCATCATCGACGAACTGCCGGACATGCTGCTCGAAATGAAGGAAAAGTCCATCGACGATCTCAAGTCCTTCCTGCATATATTCAGGACCATGAGGCAGACGCCTGGAGAAAGGCATGTCCGCTGGCTGGTTGGCGGTTCCGTGAATATCCGTGGGACCCTGGATGAGTTGGGTCTGATCAAGCTGATAAATGACTTCCGGGTGGAGGTACTGCCGCCTTGGAACGAGGAGGAAGTCGACAAGTTTGTTTCAACGATGCTCACGGAACGGAACCTGGCATTCGACAAGAATATCGTCCCGCACATACTCGCCTTGCTTGGCCAGCCAATTCCACTTTTCCTGCAATTAATAACACAGGAATTGTACCGTTACTGGCGGCGAAAACATCCGCCCACGTTAACCACCGAAATCGTCGATCATGTCTACCAGCACGCACTCCTCGGCGAGTCAGCGCACGACAAGTTACAACACTATCACAGCCGCATCCGGACTCATTACCATCATGACGAACAGGAGGCGGCTTACGCCCTTCTCGAACGGTTATCCCTCAGCGAGGACGGCTTGCGCGAGAAAGCCATGTTCGACTTGTATGTCCAAATAGAATCGCAAAGAGCTCGGCCCTGCAAGGGCGAGGCACTCAAACAGGCATTCAAGTATCTAATGCTTCGCCTGCAAAGCGATTTCTATATCGACCGCATTGACCGAGAAAAATTCGATTTCACCAGCCGGCTGCTCAAGGCCTGGTGGCGAAGGAACTATGGTTATGGCGCGGACTGAGACACCTGCGAGCCACGCCGCGATTGGCCTCTATCGCGCTGGTCTCACCGACACGAAGCGCTTGGTCAAAACCACTATCGGGCGGAGTCATGTGCTCGACGACACGCTGGATAAGCTGCATCGACGTGCCGGCAAAAAAAGCGGACAGAACCTGTTGTTCATCGGTCCACGTGGTATTGGTAAAACCCATCTACTGACGCTCATTGAAGATTCCGTCACCAACGACGCTGAGCTGAACCGGCGCTATACGGTGATTCGATTCCCGGAAGAGAACCTGAGGCTTTTGACCTTCGCCGATTTTCTCTTGGGACTCACCGAAATACTGGCATCGGTAACGAACGACACCGCTTGGAAGGACCTTCACGCCAAGCTGCATGAAGAGGAAGATGACGAAACCATCATCGACTGCATCCTTCCCCGTCTCAAAAGCTATCACAAGGCAACCGGCGCGACACTGCTAATCCTGCTGGAAAATATAGATACCCTGCTCACCGAGCAGTTCAAAAAAGCGCGCGACATCCATTGCTTGCGCAGCCTTCTGATGGACAATGCGCACATCGTGTTCATTGGGACCTCACCGGTTTTCTTCCCTGCACTCAACGACGTCAAGCATCCCCTTTATGACTTCTTCGACATCCAGATCATCGACGAATTGAGCGAATCGGAGACCCTGAACCTGATTCACGCCAATCTGAAGTGGGATGGCCGTGCCGACCTACTCGAACGTTTCGACGAACTCACGCCCAAGATCCAGGCCCTGCATACCATGACCGGCGGCAACCCGCGGCTTATCATGATGCTCTACGAACTGATAGGCCAAGACCACCTAGCCCAGGCCCACACTCAATTCCAGCAACTACTGGACCGTATCTCACCCTTCTACCAGGACCGCATCAAAGACCTTCCGCCCCAGGAACGCGCGGTGCTGGAAACGCTGGCGCTGATGCGCACTGAGCTACGCACCCCAACCAGGATCGCCAGAAAGCTGCGCATGTCCCAGCAACAAACCTCCACCCTGCTTAAAAGAATGACCAAGGCCGGATATCTGGCCATCTCACCCCATCCTGGCGACCGGCGTTCGCGCCTGTACCGAATCAAAGAGGGCTTCTTCGATCTGTGGCTGGCCATGAGCGAATCACGGGTGCAGCGCAAGTACTTGCCCTATCTGGTGGATTTTTTCTCGGTCTGGTATCCCGATGTCCAGGAACGAGAGAACAAGCGGCGCGAGCTTGAGGAGAGACTGAAACAAGCGTCTGTGGAGGGAGCCAAAACCAACTTCCGAGATATGCTGAGTTACTTAAGCGAAGTTGGCGAACCCAAAGAACGCTATCAAACCAAACTGCAAATGGCTGTTAGCCGGACCGCCGATAGCGCTGGCGCTGGCGCCAGGGAATTGCTCGCTGAACTCCCGCGACTCACGGGTGATCGCGGCCTGTTTGTCTGGATGCGCGACCGAACGCATGATTGGTTGGAGAGCGGCGAGCCCAAACCCGACATCCGCAAGCGCATGGAATCAATGATCGAATACTGGCGGGAACAGCG
>CAYUOY010000310.1:0-2442 GCA_964446495.1 uncultured Woeseiaceae bacterium
ATCGATAAAATCGGGTCTATAATGGCCGCTTCAGTAACCAGTTTTTCAACAGAATAGACCCATTGCAGCCGGTCGCAGCAATAACCATTCCTAGCTACTCGCTAGATATTCAGGCGCGAATGAAACAAGAGGATAAACAACAGAATTACGAATTGGCGGAAAAACTGCTTTCGGAGCAGAACTTTGCCGCGGCCGTCATCGTGGGGGCTGTTGCGACACTTCTCGCTGCTGCCATCTACAGCGTCGTAACCAATAGATGGGACTTTTCGTACGGTTTCGCGGCGGCCGGCATTGGGATTGCAATTGGAATTCCAATGCAATATCTCGGACGCGGAATCGAGATGAAATTCGCTGTGGCGGCTGCCGTATACACGATTGTGGGCTGCCTCCTCGGCAACGTATTCAGGGTCGTATCACCACTTGACGTTTTCCGGAGTAATGATTTCTTGCTGATCGCTGGACAGTTGGGTTCCTATATTTCGTTCGTCGATCTGGTTTTCTGGTTTGTCGCGGTTTTTGCTGCAGTATTTTTCGCAAGGAGGCCGCTGTCTCGTTCAGATAGATTAGCCATCGGCATGTACAAATTGAAGGGATAAATCCGTAACGAATTACTTGCAATGTTTTTGACGTCCGCCAATGGCCAGATTATCTGCCTGATTGGTTAGCCAGTAGTTTTCCGATGGCGAGTTGATCCAGGCTCCCTCGCCGATTGTCGAGGGCGTTAAGGCGCAGGCCGAGCAAGTGACGAAGGGCTTAGGCGGTGCACTTGTCTGGCCGGGATTGCTGCGGAAAATCGATCGCCTTGATTCGTCGTTTCGCGAATAGATTACGCTCCCGGGGATTGGTGCCGACTAAGTTCGGGTTGCGAAAAACGGTCGAAACTTGCCTATGGTGCTTCTGGTTCGTCCCCCTAAACCCAATTTCTGTCTCCGAAGTTCCCCGGAGAATCCGGTCCTCGGTCAGTGAGCATTGACAAAATAGTCGACAAGATTAATAATACAATTAGTTGTACAATAAATTGCCTATTTTGGATTCGTAGCGACAAATATGACCTATGTGGACTCCCATTCAAGGTGTGATGCCTTCCTGGCCAATCAGCTGCATCGGTTGGTCGATCTGATTAACAAACAAGGCGATGATCTCTTGTTGGGCGCGGGACTGAGTCTTCCGTCACGAACGGTTTCGTCAGTATTGCTGATTGGTGAACGCGGTCAGATTTCAGCCGCTGATATCGCGAAGGAGCTCAAGCAACCGCACCAACTTGTTACGCAGCGCATCGAAATTTTGATACATCTGGGGCTGGTCGATCGGATTGACGACCCGTCTGACGGGCGGCGCAAAATATTAGAGTTAACCCGCAAAGGCAAAAAGGAACTTCGACTACTTGAGACTTGCCTGCTCGAGGTTGAACAAGTGTTTTCGGATTTCTATCAAGAGATCGAATGTGACCTGTCTGCGGTGGCGCTTCGCGCTATGAAAGTACTGTCTTCAAAACCAATTTTGGATCGAATAGCAACAGTCAAATAGAGTGATCTTAGAGCGTTTCAATACAGAAAGTGAGAACGAGGCCAATTTAGAGTGAATCTACCAAGTCAGCTATTGATACTTGCGTTATCTGCAACTGTTTTAACTGCGTGTTCGACTGCGTCAGATGAAGTGGTGCCAGATTCCACCCTATTCAGTCAGCCCTGGAACAGCGCATTGGACAAGAACGAGCCTCAGCTGCAGGCGCAGCGATATGATCCGAATACGGTGGTCATTCGGCAGTCGCTCAGGACCAGTTTTGAAGCGCCATTCATGTATCTGATTTTTGGCGAGGAGAAGGCGCTGTTGATCGACACGGGTGCTGGCGACGTTGACTTGCGATCAATGGTCGATCTGCAAATCGACGCCTGGCTCGATGAGACAGGGCGCGAAAAAATCTCTCTGGTTGTGATGCATTCTCATGCTCATGGCGATCATGTTGCCGGTGATGAGCAATTCGCGGGCCGGGCAGATACCGTCATCGTCGGCCATGGGGTCGAAGACGTGGCTGAGTTTTTCCACATCGATAATTGGCCGAATGGGAGCAAAGCGTTCGAGCTTGGCGAACGCGTTGTCGACATCATTCCCACTCCCGGGCATCACGATACCCACGTCATGGTATATGACCGTTCAACACAGCTGTTGTTTAGTGGCGATGTGCTCTATCCAGGCCGCCTCTATTTTCAATGTGGCAAAGCGGACCTGTTCAGAAACTCGATTGATCGCGTCGTTGAATTTACGAAAACACGAGAGGTCAGTTGGGTATTGGGCGCGCATATCGAGTTGCCGCAAAAACCCGGAGAATCGTTCAGCTCAAATGACCTGGTTCGCACAGATGAGCGTCTCTTGGAGATGACGCCCGCTACGATCGCGGATGTCCAATCGGCATTGCTGGAAATGGGGGAGCAACTTCGGGTC
>CAYUOY010000311.1:0-2441 GCA_964446495.1 uncultured Woeseiaceae bacterium
AATCAGAAAATCACCGGATATCCAGCTGTTAAATATATTTTCGTCTTTGATGGTGAACAGCGTGGTATTTCGGTCGACGTTGCTGGTATAGCCCAAAGCCACGGCAACGCCCGTGCCAAGCACGTTCGATTCTTCGACGACGACGCTGCCATTGTTCGCCCCACCGCTTCGGCCCAGGGAAATTCCGGGTCTGAGCGTCCACACGTCACGGGTAACCAGGTGTAGATCCACTCGTCCATCTTCAATTTTTCGCACGCAGATTGAGGCGTCATAGATATACTCGGGCGCCCTGACCAATCGCTCCGTTTCCCGAACGAGGCGCAACGAGTAAGTGTCGCCAGGCTGTATCAGCATTCTTTGCCGAATGACGTATTCTTTTGTTCTGACATGTAGCTTGTTGGCGGTTCGAAATACGAAGTTATTTTCCCTGGGATCGGAAAGATTGAATACATTCTGATTGTCGATGGTAATTTGACCAATCACCGCCGAACTGTCGATTTTGACCTGGTCGCCCGTCGTGCAATCAGCGATCGGGATTTCAGCGTCTTGTACCTGCGCCACAACTTCTCGCGCCCAGACTGAATTGCAGGCGAACCCGCAACCCAGAACTACGCACACAACGGCCTGATTGGATTTCAGCCGAGCTGAATATCGGCGGATCAAAAATCACATACCGGGTTTTGCATCGCTGATCCTCGTGGAGCCGAACCCTGGCAGGGTTGCTACGAATCGAACTTAGCATTCGATTATTAACCCAGACTTAAGATTTTGACTAAACGGCAAGCAGCCAGCTATTTTTGTGACTCATGAGCTGCGATTTGCCTGCCCATCCGGCGAAGCTGATCTGGAGCCGACTCCAGCCCGGTCCCGTCTACGTAACGATTCATGAAGCTGTAAAAGGAGCAGACGCAAACTGCATCGAAAAGCGCTTGCTCATCCCAACCGGCCTGCAGTACGCCCTCGGCATCTGCTTCCAGCATTTGAGACGGATGCAGCGTGAGTTTGACCACGAAATGCAACACGGGTTTCAGACGTTCATCGACAGGTGCATTGTCGATGTCCGTCACTAGCTCGGCAAGCAAACCGGGCTCGATACCGAATGCTTCAGCGGCCGACTCATGAATACCGACACAATAGTTGCAGCTGTTCAACACAGATACCAGGGCAGCCATTAATTCTCGCTCGCCTTCTGAGAATGCAGATTCTCGCCGCATAATTTCTCGATGCAGAGCCCCAATGGCATCTGATGTCCGCGAGTTTTTCTGAAAGACGTTGAGGAGTGAATTGGAACTCTTGGGCTTCGACAATTGACTCATCTTCACTCCCTGTGAATTTCAAGGCTGATCAAGTTCGACCGGAATCAATAACAGCTTTCTTGGCGGCTGATTCGAATAATCTGGTTTCAAAACCCTGATTAGAACGTCGGCCCAACGAATACATAAATAGCTCGGTCACCACCCTCGGTGAAGCCCAGTGCGAGGTAAATGGGTCCAATAAACGATTCTGCGCCGACGTACACCGAGCTGGCGAGCAGCAAATCATCTCCGCTAAAGTCAGTGCGGTCTTGCCAAACACCACCAAGCTCAAGCGATGCGCCAATGTAAGTGGCAAGTCCAAATTGTGATCCACGCTCGGAAAGCTGATAGTAGGATCGGACGATTCCCAGCGCCATGTTGTTGCCCGATAGTTCTCGCGGTTGCAATCCCGACAAGCGCTGGAAACCACCCAAACTGAACTCTCCGCCGATCAGTGAATCACCGTTCAGTGTCAGACCACCTTCGATTGACGGAAATACCGTGAGCGCGCCGAAAGTCATGGGGCTACCCAGTTGAGCCGATACGACAGACTTGGACTCATTGCTGGCAAAAGGTTGCCTTACGTACCTCCAGTCGACCGCGCCGATAAACCCCCGGCGAGAGAAAGAAATTTTGTCCAGGGTATCCAGTGCCAAGCTCGCTGTGAGCTCACCCTGGTCGATGCTTATGCTCGAGGGCAGCAAGCCTGGAATCTGAACTTCAGGTCGCACCTTGCCCGTCACCCAGCCGTAGCGAACTCGCGCTTCGCCCCATGAACCGAGATTGCGGCCAATCGCCAGGCCAAAGTCGGTCGCCCTGATATTCACTTCCGCAATCTTCTCGCGATCGAGGATAATCGGCAGGACATCCTGTACATATTCAATTGACGGTGCGACAAACCACCGAAGCGCGGCGTCGAATGGCTGATAGAATTCAGTGAACAATCGAGTGCGTGTGCCGAACTGGGCCTCGTTGCGCCATTCGCCGCCGTACGCATTAATCGGTGTCAAGGTATGCTGAATACCCAGATCGAATTCTCCACCGCCTTGCAGGTCACTGCTCATACCGAGCCCGAAGCGCAGATAGTTCGGTCCCCAGGTTTTTTCAATCGGGCGAACAATAACGTCCACCTCATTTTCATAGCCC
>CAYUOY010000312.1:0-2374 GCA_964446495.1 uncultured Woeseiaceae bacterium
TACAGGCTCACTAAAAGATTCAAGATCTTTACTTCCAGCAATTCGCATTTTTGTCTGTTTGAGTTGTGGAAATCGTGCTCGCAGGCGTTGCAGGAGTTTTTCGCCAATTTTGGCATTGTCGCTTTCCCGCTCGTATCCATAGTGGGATCGAACCAACAGACGCCCGTCACCCGTTCGCCTGAACGTACTGCCGAGTCGATGAGTCGGCAAGATGCCCCATTGCTTGTCTGTGCCGAGCGATTCGAGCAGATTGTCCGGGAGCACTTCAGTAATGCCCGCGTAGGTATAGATCACCGCGAGTCGCGAGGCGCCGATGCCCAGGTATTTGCTGAAGGCGTTGTTTGCGAGAATGACTTTGTGGCTCAACAACGATCCGCTGGGCGTGCGAATCTTCCAACCACTGTCTGTCTTATCAAGACTGAGAGCGGGGGAGTTCTCGAAAAGAGAAACCGACGCTGGCAATGCAGCTGCGAGCCCGCGAATCAATGCAGCTGGCTGCACCATGGAACAATGCGGTGAATAAATGCCTTCCTTGTAGAAAGCCGTTCCCAGTTTCTCCCGAAGCGCCTGGCGATCCAACTCCTCGTACGGCAAATCCGCCAGTTGCAAAAATTCACGATACTGTTGCAGTGACTGCGAGCCGGAATCGCCTGCGGCTGCCCGATACGTCCCGGTGCGTTCAAGATCACAGTCGATAGCGGTGTTGTGCACGGTGTCGCAGATGTCCTTCATTGCCGTGGCGATTAATTGATTGCACTCCATTAACCGTGACAGCTGTGCAGGATCCGCGTCGCTTGCGAATACAACGTCGAGCAAGAATCCTGAGTTGCGGCCGGAGCTGCCTTCGCCAAGTTGACTCGAGTCAACAATGACGATTGCATCGTCAGGCGCGATGTTAGCCCATCGGCGGGCTGCCGCAATTCCCGTATAGCCGGCGCCGACAATTACCACGTCGCATTCGACATCTGCCGTCAGCGAGCGCACGTTGTCGCGAGGAGGTAGCAGTGCATTCCAACCGCATTTCCGTTCGTATTGTGGGTAAGTTGCCTGAGTCATTTAATATCAGCTCATTCAAACGCCGCAGCGTATCAGAGCCGTGCCCCGGTGTATCGGCGAAATCGCATTCGTGATAGTACCTGCCCCCAATTGATTCTGATAGAGAACTCCTTCGGCAGATCGATTGGAGACCGGGCGAAATTGAACTCACAGAAAACAATGCAGCTTGGGGTGCCGTACTTGGTGCAAAAGACAAATAAACGCCCTTCTGCATCAAGCCTGACAGTATTGGAACGCAGTTTGGTTCCGTTTTCACCCCGATCACCACTGAGGGTACTGACAAGTTAACTCGCAGGCTTGGGCTGGCGCTACCCAGTATCACGCATGTTGCCAGTTATGTCGCTGACAGCGCCCACTCAAACACTGTTTTGAGTTTGTCCGTCGCACCAAATACCCACTTTCCGGGGCGAAAAAAGTTAACTTGTCAATACCATGCACAGTTCTGCACGGTGATGCAATTTGAGCAATGGACAACCCGGTAACATGTGTCCTGTTCAACGAGATCTTCGCTAAATGCGAGCCACGGTATAACGTGGATCATCTTCGGCGACTTCAATCTCGACCAGGCTGCCCGCCGCGCTGATCATTTTCTGGCACTCGGTGCTCAGGTGGCGCAATCGCAGCGTCTTGCCCGCTTTTCTATAGCGCTCGGTTATGGCGTTAAGCGCCTCCAGGCTGGAGTAGTCGGCCACTCGCGCGTCCTTGAAATCGATGATGACCTCGTCCGGGTCGTTTGCAGGCCACAGACGATCTGAAAACTCCCGTACCGAGCCGAAATACAGCACACCCTGTAGATTGTAGATGCGTGTGCCCGGCGCGATGTCCTGTGCCATCAGCCGCACGTGTCGAGCACTTTTCCACGCAAAGACTAACGCAGAAAGCACAACGCCAACAAAGACGGCCAGCGCCAGGTTGTGCAGGAACACGGTCGTCAGAGTGACCACGAAAATCACGAATATATCGGTCCCGGGCACCTTGCCAAACGTGCGGAACGTGGCCCACTCAAAGGTGCCGATAACAACCATGAACATGACGCCAACCAGTGCTGCAATGGGAATCTCTACGATAATCGGGCCGCCAGCAACGATGAACACTATCAGGGTCAATGCAGCCACCACGCCCGACGTTCGACCGCGTCCACCAGACTTTATGTTGATGAGACTTTGCCCAATCATCGCGCAGCCGCCCATGCCGCCAAACAGACCGGACAGGAAGTTGGCGCCGCCTTGTGCGAAGCATTCGCGGTTACCCTGGCCGCGCGTCTCCGTTAAGTCGTCGATGAGCTGCAACGTCATCAGGGACTCGATCAAACCCACCA
>CAYUOY010000313.1:0-2374 GCA_964446495.1 uncultured Woeseiaceae bacterium
GGTCAGATTTCGCAGCGCCTGCGACATAAGGCGTGCCTGCAGGCCCATATGCGAATCGCCCATATCGCCTTCAATTTCGGCTTTTGGCGTGAGTGCGGCCACCGAGTCAATCACGATGACGTCGACCGCACCGGAACGCACCAGCATATCGGTGATTTCCAGCGCCTGTTCACCGGTGTCCGGCTGTGAGACCAGCAGCTCATCGACGTTAACACCGAGCTTCCCGGCATAGGACGGATCCAGTGCATGCTCCGCATCGATAAACGCCGCCGTTCCGCCCAGTTTTTGTGCTTCGGCAACAACCTGCAGTGTCAGGGTCGTCTTACCGGACGATTCCGGGCCGTAAATCTCGACCACCCGGCCTCTCGGCAGGCCACCAATGCCAAGCGCCACGTCCAGACCGATCGAGCCACTCGACACGACATCCATATCACTCGCCACGCCATCGCCGAGGCGCATGACGGATCCCTTGCCGAACTGTTTCTCTATTTGGCCAAGGGCAGCGGCCAGCGCTTTCTTTCGATTTTCGTCCATTTTTGGGTTGCCGTTTCGGTGTGAATTGAAGGACGGATTATTTCACAAAAAGGCCGGCACCGGCAGTCGCATGTGCCTTCCGAAATGGGGCAATTGATTAAGAATTGATCCGAACTTATTGTTTCAGTGGACAGTACTGCACACCGCCCGGTGACGAAATTGATTCCACAAGTTCGAACCCTGACCACTGAAGTTCGAGTGGCCGCGCCAAAACGATCGGTTCAAAGGCTCTTGCCCTGCGCACAGCCGTCACATGGGGCCGGTACACCTCGGATTCCCGCTCCAGGCCAAGCCCCGACAGTACGGCATTGAGGTCGCTCACCAGTGCCTCCAGCGGCGGCGGCACCGACATGGCCTGCAGGCAGGCGATGCGCGGGCGCTGCCAGAATGTCAGGCGGTCAAAGCGCAATCGAAAGGGCTCGGTCTCTATGGCCGCGGCGGCGCTCAGCAACTCGTCGAGCCGTTCCTCCGGAAACGGGCCGATGAACACCAGCGTCACGTGCCAGTTGCCACGGTGCACGGCGTTGCCTTCGACCAGCCGTGCTATTGGGCTGAGTGTATTGCGCAGCGTCTCCTGCTGGCGCTGATCGGGCCACAAGCCGAAAAACAGTCTTTTGTCAGCCACTGGTGCGAAGTTTCTCCTTCAGGTTTTGTAATGCGATCACCACGCTTTGCTCCCGGACGCTTTGACGGTCACCGGACAACACACGATGAGATGCCTCAGTCTCGCATTCTCCCTTGGTACGCATTGTCCATGCAAACCAGACGGTCCCCACCGGTTTCTCCTCTGTACCGCCACCGGGGCCGGCGATACCACTGACCGCCACCGACAGGTCGGCGCCACTGAGTTTCAATACACCCTCCGCCATCTGCCGTACGGTGGCTTCACTAACTGCACCGTGCTTGACCAGGGTTGCCGGATTGACGCCCAACACCGATTCCTTGGCTCCATTGCTGTAACTTACGATGCCGTAAGCAAAGCACTGCGAACTTCCGCCAATGTCGGTGATCGACTTCGCAATCCAGCCACCCGTGCACGACTCCGCCGTTGCTACAGACTTGCCGGCGGCGATCAGCTCACCCACCAGCGACTCAGCCAGTGTCGCGATCGCTTCGTCCTCAGCCATTGAACATTCCTTCATACAACGTCAGGTGTTGATCCAACATCCGTGCCACTGAAAAATTGTCCCGCATGTGTTCCGCCCCCATCCTACCGTACTGCTGCCGCAGCCCGCTGTCATCGATCAATGAGGCGATCGCCGCCGCCAGTTGCAGCACATCACGAGGAGGCGTCAGCAGGCCCGTCCGCTCGTGAATCACGACTTCACGCAAACCGCCGGCCTCGAATGCAACCACCGGTACGGCGGCGACGGCGGCCTTGAGCGCAATCACACCCAGTCCCTCCTGTAACGCCGGATGCCCTGAAGGGGGGACGGCAGAAGGGACGGGTCAGCCGGTTGTGCTTGCGGATTCGCCGCTTGCTGCGGCGGCGGCATCGGCGATGATGCGGTTGGCGTCCTCGATCAGGGAGCGTGCCTGGTCCACGAGACGCTGGTACTCGGCGAGGTCACCCTGACGCAGAGCGACGTCTGCCTGGTTGAACGCCAGTTCGGCCGCAGCGAGCAACTGTTCGACCTGCTCCTGGATAGTGCCCTGCGGTGGCTGCGCCTCGCCGCCATCGCCGCCATCGCCTGAGGTGTCGTCCTCACCGAAGAGCTTGATGAGGACCTGGTCGAGGGAGTCTGCGATCTCGATCCTCGAGTTGTACGACGCGATGACACGCTTGAACTGCGGGATGCCGGTACGACCGCCCCCCGTGTCGGCAGCGAGGTAGATGGGC
>CAYUOY010000314.1:0-2352 GCA_964446495.1 uncultured Woeseiaceae bacterium
AAAAGGTTTCGCCGCTGCGAATGCAACAAATTCTGATTCAGCAGCGGCACCCGCAGGGCGTCTTGACGATTCTGGCGATGATCGGGCTGCTGATATACGGCGTGTGGGCGATGATGAAATAGTACAGGCTATCCGCGCATATCCATATCGTCTGGCATGTCAGCATCGTTATCCGTCGTCATCGAACCGCTGCCTTCCATTTCCATGTGCATGCGACCGCTGCTGTCCGTGTGAGTGATCATGAACAGTCGTTGTGCAATGAGGATCGCCACAAAACCGAGCAAAGAAACGATAATCACCAGCGGATCACTGTCGTACTTGAGTAGCAGAAATGTGGCGAGAATGATGACGTCGAGCGTGATTGCGATCAGCGGAATGACCGGTGTCGCTTTCGTTTCTTTCAGGAGGTAACGAAAAAGTCCCCAGTGAATCGCGATGTCCATGATCAGATAGAAGATGGCACCGATTGAAGCGATGCGTGTCAAGTCAAACAATACGGTCAAGACAACCGCCAGTAACACGGTCAGCACCAGTGCCGGATTTTTTACGCCCCGATATAACCGAGGCAGTTGTTTCATGCTGCTGAGCATTGCCAACATTCGGGATGCCGAAAAAACGCTCGCAATCAGGCCGGAAACCGTAGCAACAATAGCCAATAGTACAGTGAACAGGAGGCCCCACTCACCGAACGCGGGTTTTGCGGCGGCTGCGAGCGCGTAGTCTTTTGCAGCGACAATTTCTTCGACGCTCAAGCTGCTGGCGACTGACAGCGCCAAAATTGTATAGATCAAAGTACAAATGAGAATCGAAAAAATAATGGAGCGCCCCAGATTGCGGTGCGGGTCCACAATGTCGGCGCCCTGATTAGTGATTGTCGTAAACCCTTTGAAGGCGAGGATCGCGAGGGCCAGGGCAGCGATAAAATTGAACCCGCCGCCCGTTGTTATTGCCTGTCCGGTTCTCCCCATACTCTCCAGGGTGGGAAATCCTGCAAACGCAAGTCCCGCCAGCGCCAATACTGCGATGCCACCGATTTTGATAACGGCTGTTACATTCGCGGTTCTTTCAATGGTCTTGTTGCCGGAGATGTTGACGACATAAGCGACAACAATCAGCAGTACGCCCAGCGTGGGTACCAGCAGTGACGCACTATCCACGTTGAAAAGTCGTAAGGTATAAGAGCCGAAAGTTCGTGCAACGAGACTTTCGGCAATGACCATCGACACGTACATGAGCAGCGAAAAGGTTCCCGCCGTCGTGCCCGGGCCGTAAGCTTTGCGCATGAACATGGCCACGCCGCCGGAGGAGGGATAGGCGTTTGAGAACTTGACGTACGAATAGGCGCTGAAACTGACAACGATCGCGCCAACCAGAAACGCGAGCGGAAAAAGTCCGCCGACCAACTCGGCGATCTGTCCCATCAGTACGAAAATGCCAGCGCCGATCATGACGCCTGTACCCAACGAAACTGAGCCAGCCAGGGTAAGTTTGTTTCCTGAGTCTTGTTTCATGGTCGTTCCTCTTTCAGTTGTGCGCGAAGAGGTTGCTCATTCATTCTTTTCTTTCACGGCTTCGGTCTGGCGCTTTGTATCCTGTCCTATATTGCCAAATGCGTAGCGGAAATGTCCCGTCGCAGCGAACAGGAAAGATGCTGACCAGGCAATAAGCAAGAGGCCATTTAGCGCTTCGATGCCGGCCATAAATCGCAGATGACCGATGGGAAGAACATCGCCGAGGCCCAACGACGTATAAAACACCGCAGAAGCATAGAAGTGTCCGAGCGCACCCGCTGCCTGCTCTCCCTCGAGATCCCCCAGATTGAAAACGCTTGACGCCATATAGAAACCGCCCGCATAAAGCAGAATTTCAACCAGATGAACGACGAAGATGCCGAACATCAGCAGATAAATCCGTGACGGGGAGTGACAGGCGACGAGGGGCACGCATCCGGCCAGGAACCTGAAGGCCCGCTGGTGAAGGTACAGTGTCAACAAGACCAAGGTGGTGCTCAGGATAATTATGGCGATCATGCCTCACCTCTATAACGCACTATTGCATATTACCGTTGCTCGCAAAGCAATGGTTGCAGCCCAAATAACCGGAACTTTACTTCAGTTTGATAGCGCATGGGTGACGGTGTTACATACGCTTTTTTTCATCTTTAATATCGGACCTGGCAAAACCCGTTCAGCACCGTTGCGGTGCTGTCGGTGCCATTGAGACGTACTGGCAGAGCTGTAACCTCAGGTCAAACAATCACAAAGAGCCGCGTGGAGCGCTTTCAGTGCTTGCCGGGCTCCAGCGCGACACCTTTTCGCTCGACTGCAATGTACGATTGCAATGCAATCATCC
>CAYUOY010000315.1:0-2332 GCA_964446495.1 uncultured Woeseiaceae bacterium
CCTCAACGGAACTTCCCGCTTCTCAGACCATCAGGCGGCTGGGGTGCCCGATGGATTTTATGAACTCTATCGGGGTTTTGTTGCCGAAAGAGCGATGTGGTCGCTCTTCATTCTACACTCTCTGATAAGCCTCGCATTTTGACCGGGCGTTGCCCAGTGTCAGGAACCAGTTTTGATCGATACATTCGGTCCTGACCTTGCCGTTAAACAACTCCACGAAAGTATTGTCGACCGGCTTTCCTGGCCGGGAGAAGTCCAATATAACGCCCTTGCTCCAGGCCCACGGGACAATTTCTCTGGAGATGAACTCCGGCTCATAATCGACGCGAATGCTCTTCGGCAACCCGTAGATTGACGTCACTCGCTCCAGCGTACACATATGACCAATCAATAAGACTGTAGATGACCACAACCTTCGCTGTGGATTTAGGGGGAACTTCATAGGTTGGAAATCAGATTTGTTGTTTTCTCGAGCCTGTCTGATTAACTGTGTAAGCGGCCAGGCTCGGCGAACTTGTAATTCGGATGCTCCATGCCAAGTGTATTCCTGAGTATCTCTATTCCCTGCCGCATTGTATCTATGGCGCTTTCTTTATCCCCTTCTGAGAAGTAGTCGATCGTGAAGAATGCACATTACGCGGCGATTTGAACTGATCGCTTTTGGTCGTTCTCTGACGCCCACATCCTGAACAAAGCAAAAAGAATCCTGATCCATTTGAGGATGAGGCGGAAGTTGTATCCGGCGGTGGCGAGGACAGGATTGATGGCGTCGCCCTGGACGTGGGCGAGGCGGTTTCGATCCATGCGGTGATCGTTTTTGATATGCCCGATGACTGGCTCGACGGCGGCGCGGCGTTTCATCTGACGTTTGATGGCTGGTGTGACGCGGCGCTTTTGTCCTGCGGTGAAGACGCGCATTTTGTAAACCCCGGGCGCGTTGTGGCCCCTGTAGCCGGCATCGGTGAGGATGCGTTTCAAGGTGGCGCCGGTGAGTTCCTCGATCTCAGGGATGACGGTCTTGAGAGTGTGTCCGTCGTAAGGCCGTCCCGGCAGGGCTTTGACGTGGATGGCGAATTGACCGCCCTTGCAACGGTTCAGCGTCGTGGTGACGGAGACCTTGACGCCGAACTCATAAGGCTTGTGGGCCTTGCCTTTGCCGATGCATTCGACCTCCGGCGCGTGCAGGGCGTAGACTTTGGGTAAGGGATCGCGCTTCTTTTGCGTCATCACCCGCTCGCCCAGCCACAGCGGGCGCAGGAAGGCGGCTTCCAACGCCTTGTCGCCCTTGGTCTTGCGCCGGATGTCGCGGATAGTGCGGCCAAGTAAGGTCTTGAGTTTCCGGAGTTGGCGGCCCGCCCGCTTGAACTGTTTCGCATGGGCGTAACGCTGATGCGCGATCAAGGCCCGCTTGCCAACCCGCACATAACTCTGACGCAGATCGATACCGGCCCGCTTCGCCTGTTTGACCAAACGCTCGCGGGCCTTGTGGATCAGCTTGGCGTCGGTCGGAAAGGCCACGTCCTTCTCGGCTACCGTGGTGTCGATAACGGCGCGAGTGAAGTCGGACGGCTTCGCCGCCCCGGTCTTCACGGCCACATGCAGACTCTCCTGCAAGAGCGCATTCAACCGGTCTTCACCCATGCGCTGACGCCAGCGGGTCATCGACGAGCGGTCCAGCGGCAGGTCGTGGCAAAAAAACTTCTCGCCGCAGAAGTATTGGTAATATGGGTTCTCCAGCCAGCGGGCGCAAACCTCATCGTCAGACAGATTATCGGCATATTTGAAAATGTGAAGACCCGCCATCAGACGGATCGACAAAGGCGGTTGGCCGGGGCCGTCCGTATAAACATCACCCATCTTCTCCGACAAAAATCGCCAGTCGATTTGATCAGCCAAAATGACCTTTTCGTGGCTTAACCTGAGAATCTGATCAAGGCGCGAGCGGAACATATCGTGCTGGCCGCTCTCTTTCGGTTCGCGTGGCTTCATCGGCGTCTCCCCGTCTGTCCAAAGACAGTGAATCACGCCTCAAAGCCGAATGCAAATTGCAAGGTTATTACCTCAAAGAGGTCGTTTCCTTGCAAATAAAACGACGTTATAGAGGGGAAAATAGCAATTTAATCAATGGACTGAGAATTCCTCACGATCAACAAATTAATAGGCAGTCTCAGCGCGCCGTTTTTGCCCTACGACATGACCGTGGCAGCTGGATAGTAAAGACGTCGCCGGTGCAAAGAGATTTGCTATTCAAGTTTTTCAAGAGCTTTGCGGATTTCAGGATCTTTTCCCATGGCGTAATCGGCAATCCTGGAATCTTCCGTGGCGATGTGAC
>CAYUOY010000316.1:0-2326 GCA_964446495.1 uncultured Woeseiaceae bacterium
CTGACATTCAGACCAGCGATTTTGCCGGCGTCTTTCGTCGCCTGCCGCTGTGAGTCATTGAAATAAGCCGGCACTGTGACGACAGCTTCCGTTACTTCCTCGCCGAGATAGTCCTCAGCCGTCTTCTTCATTTTCATGAGAACACGGGCCGATATTTCCGGCGGTGCCATGGTCTTTCCGTTTACATCCACCCAGGCATCGCCATTGTCGGCCTTGGCAATTTTGTAAGGCACCATCTCAATGTCACGTTGCACAACGTCGTCCTCGAAACGACGACCGATGAGCCGCTTGACGGCAAACAGCGTGTTGGTCGGATTGGTAACGGCCTGTCGCTTGGCGGACTGCCCTACCAAAACCTCATCATTCTTGGTAAACGCGATGATCGACGGTGTCGTTCGATCGCCCTCACTGTTTTCAATGACTTTCGGTTTGTCACCTTCCATCACGGCGACACAGGAATTTGTCGTTCCCAGATCGATTCCAATTACTTTGCCCATGATCTCTGTTCTCCAAAATACTAAATTGGGTTTAAGTCAAAACTTGCTGATAGGTGGGGCCTGCATGGGTACTTTCAAGCACCCACACGCCCCAAAAAGGGTTGTTTTCAGTCCTTCTGGCTGTTTTTCGGTATTTCCTGCGCCACCACCACTCGCGCCGGCCGTAGCAAACGGCCATTGAGGGTATAGCCCTTCTGGAAAACGGTTAGCACCGACCCGGGTTCAACCTCAGCGCTGGGCTGCATGGTCATTGCCTCGTGCAATTCCGGATCGAATGGCTCACCGTGTGGGTCAAGTTCCTCAATGCCGAATTGCTGCATCGTTGTCGTCAACAATTTCAATGTGGCCTGGCTGCCCTTCAGCAGAGTCTCCGCGCCGGCTTCAGTACCGGCGTCGATGCCCATTTCCAGACTGTCCCGAACGCCCAGCAATTCCTTCGAAATGCGCTCCAGCGAGAAACGGTGCGCATTTTCTACATCCCGAGTTGCCCGCTTGCGAACATTTTCGAGTTCGGCCGCCGCGCGTACATATTTTTCCCAGTTATCGTTCGCCTGGGCTTGCAGGACCGTCAAAGGATCATCCTCGCTCAGGTCGCTTTCCGCCTCGACCTGCATCGCATCGTCCTGATGTTGCGCGTCATCCGCGACGTTCTCGGGCTCCTGATCCGTCGGTAGATCGCTATTTTTCCGACCGGGCTCTCCACTCATTTGCTGCCTGCTCCATTCAATTACACGGGGCTGAATGGCAATATCAGCCACGCCCTGAAAAAAGATGTTCGGAGTGTGGGGATTTGGCGGGAAATATCAAGACCCCTGCCCGGACTGGCAGGTCTGGATGGGTTACCTATTCCTGCGATTCCAGTGCGGACCCCAGCAGGCGCGCCGTCACCTCAACAATTGGCACGACCCGGTCATAGGCCATGCGGGTAGGCCCGATCACGCCCAATACGCCAATCTGGTTATCACCGGCACTGTAGGGCGCCGTGACGATACTACAATCGTCAAGAATGCTATATCCCGATTCTTCGCCAATGAATATCTGGACACCGCTGGCGCTAATGCTGCGATCGAGCAAATCGATCATCATCCGTTTCTTCGCAAAAGCGTCAAACAGGCCTCTCAAAGTTGCAATATCCGAGAGCTCGGCAAACTCCATCAGGTTGCGCTCGCCGGCAAGTATGAATTCGCTGCGCGGCGCGTTGGTTCCTTCCATGGCGGACTGAGCCACTGAAACGATGTCCAGCATCGCCTGATTCATCGAATCCCGGGTTTTTTCCAGGTCCTCGATCAGGCGAGCGTGAATATCGTTCAATTCAACGCCCGCATAATTATCATTAATGTAATTGGCGGCACGCTGCAGTTCGCTGGCGGTATGCGGGTCTTCCAGGTGCACGATACGGTTCTGCACTTCGCGATCATTGATCACCAGAATGGCCAGCACCTGATTATCCGACAATGGCAGAAACTCGATCTGTCGCAGTTGGGCCTGCTTCCCTTTTGGCACTGTCACCACACCGGCAAGACTCGTAATGCGCGAAAGCATGTCCGACACTTTGCCGACCATCCTGCTGGTATCGTCCTGGGAATCGTCCAGTTCGGACCGCAACTCCTTAAGTTCCTTGCCTTTCGGTGCCTTGTAGCGCACCAACGTATCGACGAACATGCGGTAACCGCGTGGCGTGGGAATGCGGCCGGCCGAGGTGTGCGGCGCCGCGATCAGCCCCATTTCTTCGAGGTCTGACATAACGTTGCGAATCGTCGCCGGACTGAGGTCGATGCGCGCGTCGCGGGACAAGGTCCGTGAACCCACCGGCAAGCCATCCCGAATAT
>CAYUOY010000317.1:0-2325 GCA_964446495.1 uncultured Woeseiaceae bacterium
ATGACACTGCCAGCAAGTCTGAAACACATGAATCCAAACGGAATGCCGATGATCGTGAGGCACAGCAAGATGCCACCGAGAACGTAACCGAGGAAGATAAAGAATCCGCCAAATACGAAGAACACTAAATTGCCAATGAATGACATGCTTAAGAATACTCCGGTGCATTCCCAGCACGCCACTTGATACTGCAGCCAATGCTGGGTTTCTGCTCGGCCGCTGGCGTCTCGGACGCAAGCACGGCATTGAGCGCGGCGCACAGATCATGTCCGTCAACCGGGATGCTGTTCGAGGGCCGGCTGTCGTCGAGCTGGCCGCGGTACACCAGTTTCTGCCCGGCGTCGAATAGATAGAAATCCGGCGTGCAGGCGGCACGATACGCCTTGGCGATTGACTGGCTCTCGTCATGCAGGTACGGGAATGTATAACCCCAGGCGGTTGCCTCTTGTTTCATATGGCGCGGATGATCGGCGGGGTAAGATTCCACGTCATTGCTGTTAATGGCATAGATGGCAACGCCGCGGGAGCCGTACTCGGACCCTATGCGTGCGAGCTCTTCACGGATGTGAACAACAAATGGACAATGGTTGCAGATGAACATGACGAGTGTGGCTTGGGCGTCCTCGCGTAGTGAATGCAGCATTCCGTCAGGGTCAGGCAAGGTAAATGCCGGCGCTTGTGTACCGAGGGGAAGCATTTGTGATTCTACAGCGGGCATATGATTTGCGCGTTTTTTGGGTAGGTCGGGCAGGATAACAAAACTGGTCAGTTCCAAGGTATGGGGCCAGAGTAAAATACGGTGTACGTCGGGACGGCATTTTACGTGCATAATACACCGAAATATGGCTACCCCTTACGACATTCATCCATCTGTAGAACTGTGCGAGCTCTTCTCTCAGATGCCGATTCCCTACCAGGGCCAGGAGCCCGGGTTGGCGAAAGTAATTTTCGTGGGCCTGGACGCGAACTACTCGGCTGAAATTTTCGCCCATGACAGGATTCGTCGTCGAATTCTCGAGTACCACGAAAACGGCGTTGAGTTTTGGGAGCGTCATGGGACGCACCATCCGTTTTTACTCGACGAATACCCACTGAAAAAGAATCGAGGCGGTGTCCCGTATCACCGAAAATTCAAGGCAATGGGACTGTCCTCACAGCACGCCAAATACATATCGTTCGTGGAGTTACTGGATATTCCGACGGTTGGCAGCACGGCCAAGAAGCGGTTTTGGGAGCTATTCAATCCTGAACATGCGAAACGACTGGATGCCATATTCAATAGCGGTGAAAAACGATTGGTTCTGTTGCCGGGTTCTGTGATCAGGAATATGCAGTACGCTAACTTACACTACGGTGTGTTTTCCTGGATGCCAGCGACCACAGCATGGGGAAAATTCCACCAAATCGGCAAAACCGAGTTTCACAAGGTTCGACATTTCTCGTCTTCAATTACCACGGGCGAATTGAAGTTCATGGGGAGGTTGATCGAGACCCATTGTTCGTAGCGCGCGAGATGGCATGGCCAAAAACATCGATAATAGCTGGGGCGTGCATTTCATCTGCCTCTCGCTGACCTCATAGATTGCGCAGTGATACGAGGACTCGCTTCCCTATTTCGAGGGTGCGGCCCGGCAATCGTCTGAAAAGATTAAAAGGGCGGTGGCAAGGCTTTTACTCAATTCGCATCAATAATCAATGGAGAGTTATTTTCCGTTAGACCCCTTTTCTTAAATGTCGTGCCGGTCTGTTAGATGGTGTTATCCAGTGCTCCACGCGCGCGGCCGTTTCATGCCGGAAATTTTACATGCTTGTTTTACATAGCCGTACGGGAAAAGATCGAATATAAGTTTCTTCGCTTCTTTCTTATCCACCTGATTTGCAGTGACAAGGTAACGAATTACGTGGCGAACATCTGGAGCAACATTGTTCTCTCCATAGTACTTATTCATGAATTGCAAGACCTGCCAATGGTGGTCATTTAACTCAATACCCTCTTCTTTAGCCAGGTCGATTGCGATGCTATCGGTCCAGTCCTCTGGATTAACCAGATATCCCTCAGCATCACGTATCGCCTGTGTAGTCATTTCGCTTGTCCTGGGTGGCAAAGTTCTATTTTGTCGCATAAATCCGCCTAAAATCCAAGTCCTGTCGTGCGGGCACCGATTGGCACGATTGTGGCCTAATGCGTGATCTGACCACTTTTTTCATCCACCTTATCGCGACGATCACAGGCGCCGGTTTATGCAAATGTGCGTGCACCTTCCAGTCTGGGGAACCTCTGATCTATTCGTGAACTCGTATCTCGGGCCCAAAATATCCAGCTTC
>CAYUOY010000318.1:0-2305 GCA_964446495.1 uncultured Woeseiaceae bacterium
CCACTGGATTACCTGCTGGCATTTGAATCCGCCGCCCAACATCAGAGTTTTGCCGGGGCCTCCCGGGATCTCAATATCAGCGAAACGGCGATCAGCCGGAAGGTCAGATTGCTGGAGCTTCACTACGACATCCCCCTTTTCCTGCGTGGGCATCGCTCGATCCGGCTCACCCCGCAAGGGCAGGCCATGTTCGACAAGATTGCTCCGGCCCTGCAATCCCTCCGGGAGGCCTCGCGTGAGATGTTTTCCGAACATCAGCGCAATACCGTGACCCTGGCGGCGACAAATTCGGTCGCAACACTTTGGCTGATGCCGCGATTGCGCAAATTCAACGCCGCAAACAAGCATCTGAAAATCATGCTGGTTTCCTCGGATAGTGACCAGGAATGTCTGGCGGACAATGTCGATCTGTCAATCCTGCGCGGTGACGGCAACTGGCCGGGTTACCGCTCCCGGCTGTTGTTTGGCGAAACGATCTTCCCCGTCTGTTCGCAAGGTTTCCTGGCGGCAAATCCGATGGTTTCGAAGCTGTCCAAATTGCCCGAACATGCGCTGATCGAAGTCTCAAGCGCCCATACCGAATGGATGAACTGGAAAACCTGGCTGGCACACAATACCGAACCCGATCTGAAACTGGATCAGGCGGCGCTGTTTAACACCTACCCCTTGGCCATTCAGGCCGCCGTCGACGGTCTTGGTGTGGCGCTTGGCTGGGGGCATCTGGTGGACCATTTGCTGGATGCCGGTAAACTGGTGCGCCCGCTGGCTGGGCTCGATGTTCGAACCAGCGACGGCTACTACCTGCTCAGACCGGAAAAACGCCGCCCCTTCCCCGAACAGAGCAGTGTCGAGGGCTGGCTGCTGGAAGCGAGCGCAAGCCGCAGGCGCTATCGCAGTCAGGGACAATAGATTGCCTCCTGAACGCTGGCCCACATCACAGAAAGCTCCGCCAAAAGCCTCGCCCAGCCTGTTCAAAATCCAGCACCACGGACATGTGCTTAGACTTCAAAACTGACTTCATCCTCAGCGAGCCGGCAGCGAACAGCTCATCTCCATCTTGAGTGCGGGCACCTCGATCTCGGGCAGGTGTGTGGCGCGGGAGTTGTTGGCAATCATCGAGCGGCGCGGCAAGCCTGGTATGATCGTCTCGGACAACGGGACGGAACTGACTTCCAACGCCATCCTCGACCGGTGTGCGGAACAGCGGATCGAATGGCACTGCATTGCACCGGGTAAACCGATGCAGAACGGCTTGGCTGAAAGTTTCAACGGACCCATGCGCGATGAACTGTTGAACGAAACCCTGTTCCGCAACCTGGCCCACGCCCGCACCGCAACCGACTGCCACGCTGCACCACAGACAAGCTACACGCAGCTACTGGTTGCTCTTCCAGCGCCAGACGGCGAAAATATACAAAGGACACCGGTTCCAACTGGATGAATGTTAGGTGGTGGGTCATCGAGTGACACACAAACCATGTCGCCAGATCGGCAATCGTGCGTTCGCCCTTCAGCGCCTCAAGCGCAACCCTGACCTTGAATTCTGTATCGGGTTTTCTTGCGTTTCGACATCGCCAGTCTTCTCTTCGTCGAAGACCAGAAGATCGAAAACAGTAGCCTATGTCACTGTCCGATCTCCAGGGAGAAGCTCATCGTGCCAATGAAATAGGCCGACATCTTTAATCAGCGGAGAAAGTGTCTCAACCGCCCCCCTATTTTTAGTCCAAAGAATCCAAGTGTAGTCCCATTCCTCGGTGAAGACTGCATTGAGTTCTGGCAATATGATCTTGGTAAATTGGTCGGAGGGTTTGTTTATGCTCTCTTTGTAACTCGAAAGAATCGTCTTGATATCCTCAATTTTCGTGCAGGTATTTAAACCCAGATCGGCAATGTAAAGGCCGTGTTTCTGGTGTAAGAGCTTCAAAAAGCTATTGAACCGTGACCACTCAGATACCGTGACTTCATCAAGTTTGTAATGATTTTCCTTACCCAACCATCCCGTAAAAATGGACACGAACTCTTTGTTGAACTCGGGTCTCACATCCCAATCGTTGAAATAGGTCTTGAGCATCTTGTTCCGAGCGATTTGATATTCCGGTTTGTCTTTTTCATCCATGAATTAACTGAACTTCAGCCCGGTATGTCTGGCTTTCATACTGTCTTTTCCTTTGATTGGGGTTGGCAGACTCTATTCAAATATAGACAAAAAACGCTTTTTCAGCGCTTGTATGCGGCGCTTCTCTGATTCTTCATCAGCCGCTATCTTTTTTTTCTGGGTGATATCGACAAGCTCCTCTATGTCTGA
>CAYUOY010000319.1:0-2296 GCA_964446495.1 uncultured Woeseiaceae bacterium
GAAAGCCGGCGCCAGCCATGCCATCGTTTTCTCTGGCGCACCGAAGTTGAAATTTCTGGATGACAATTATTATGCGTTCCAGGCCAATCCGCATTTCGTGAGCTGGCTGCCACTGACCGCCACTCCGTTTTGCTACCTCGTCTACACACCAGGCGAGAAACCGCGCCTGATTTACTACCAGGAAAAGGACTACTGGCATTTACCGCCCGCCAGCCCCGAGGGTTTCTGGACGGCGTATTTCGATATTCGAATCGTCAATTCGATCGAAGACGTGGCCGAACTCTTACCGCTTGAAAAAGACAAATGCATCCTGATTGGCGAAATTGAGGACGATTTGCATGCTTTTGGCATTGAGCGCGTCAATCCGAACACGGCCGTCAAAATCCTGCACTATGCCCGCGCAAGCAAAACGCCCTACGAACTCGAATGCATGCGAGCAGCCTCGCGACGTGGCGTCGCCGGACACCGTGCGGCCGAAGGCGCTTTTCGCGCTGGCTTGTCCGAATTCCATATTCACCTCGCCTATTGCCGCGCCGTTGGCCATACCGAAAAAGAACTGCCTTACGGCAACATCATCGCGCTCAATGAGCACAGTGCCGTATTGCACTACCAGCATCAGTCGCCGGTCGTGCACCAAAGCATCCGATCCTTTCTGATTGATGCCGGTGCCACCGTTAATGGTTACGCCTCTGACATTACTCGTACGTACTCATACGACTCCAGTGAGTATCAGGACGTCATCGACCGCATCAATGCGATGCAACTGGACATCGTATCCGAGGTCAAGGCAGGCGTTGACTACGCCGCACTGCACATCGCGACGCACGAGAAACTGGCAGCAGTATTGGTCGATCTCGATCTCGCCAGCGGATCGATGGACGCCTTGATCGTTAACGGCGTTACTTCCGCATTCTTCCCGCACGGTCTCGGGCATTTTCTCGGCCTGCAGGTTCACGATGTCGGTGGTTTCATGGCCGATGAAAGCGGTGCCGTCATCGATCGCCCGTCGGGGCATTCCTTTCTGCGCCTGACCCGCACGCTTGAAGCCGACCAGGTGCTGACCATCGAGCCGGGCCTGTATGTGATCGATATGTTACTCGACAATCTCCGCGGAACCGCGGGGCATGCCATGCTCAACCAGCAGCGAATTGACTGGCTAAGACCCTTCGGTGGAATTCGGATAGAGGATAACGTTCGGGTTCTCGAGGATGGAACGGAAAACCTGACTCGCGACGCATTTAATGAACAGTCTGCACGCAAAGACGCTTAGTACTCAAATTCTGACTGAGACTTGATCTCCGCCCACTAAATCCGGACCTGCTTCTAACGATCAGCTTCCATAGCGGCAGCACGCATTTCCGCTTTCAATTTTCGCTTGACCCGCTGTCCCTTCGCGTTTAACAACGGTTGCAACCGCTTGCCCACCCATGGAAACAGATACGACACCGTGGTGAGCAAACCGCTGATTGGCGGCATTGAACGCTCGCGTCGCGTGTTTATGCACAGTTTCCATATCTCATCAGCCACCTCAGCGTCCGTACTCATCGGCTGGGAAAAGACGATGTCAGCGACAGAATCTATATTGGACATGATAAAGCCGGTATCGATGGGTCCCGGCGAGACCGCGGCCACTTTGATGCCCGCTTCCGCGAGTTCCTCTCCCAGAGCGAACGTGAACGCGCGCAAACCGAATTTGCTGGCAGAATAGGTCGCTGCAGCCGGAATGGGTGCCCGTCCGGCAAGCGACGCGACATTGATGATGGCACCGCCGCCCGATTCCTTGATATACGGAATCGCGATTCTACTCAGCATGATTGGGGCTTTGAGATTAACGTCGATCATTCTGCCGAGATCTTCGGCATCCAGATTTTCGACAAGCCCTCGCGTGTGACAACCTGCATTGTTCACCAGGACATGCACGCCGTTAAACTCAAGCATCGCTTTCTTAAACAAACTGAAACAGGCATCCGCATCAGACACGTCCATTCTCACCGTAAGAACATTGGTCTGGCCATCAAGCTCATCGGAAATTCGGTCAAGCGTTTTGCGAGTTCGAGCGACCAGAACGAGATTGGCACCGGCAGCGGCAAATCGGCGTGCCGTTGCGGCACCGACGCCTTCTGAACCACCGGTGATAATGACAGTTTTGTCTTCGAAATTGCTGTTCATGCGAGGGAGTCTAACAGCAGAGATGAGGCGGTGAACTACTTATCTTTCGGCGATATTGCCGATACGGACAGGCTCCCTACAGACCCAGATAGCCTTTGATCTTTCTCCACAAAGATGATTCCCAACC
>CAYUOY010000320.1:0-2285 GCA_964446495.1 uncultured Woeseiaceae bacterium
AGACGCTTTACCGAAACCCGGCGCAAGCATCCGCTGGATCAGGACAGCCAGATCATGGACTGTATCGCCCGCGAGAGGCAAATGATGTCAATTGTCCGGGATGAGGCGGATTTTATCTATGATACCTCCGGCGTGGATATACAGGAATTGCGTCAGACCCTGACCCATCAGTTTGAACGGGAGCATGGCGGTGATATGAGCATCATGGTCAGCTCCTTTGCCTATCCGCGGGGCCTGCCTCGGGATGCGGATCTGGTCTTTGATGTGCGGTTTCTGCGTAATCCCCATTATGTGGAGAGCCTGAAATCCCTGACCGGCATGGACCCGGAAATTCAGGATTATGTCAGCGGTGACGAAAGATTTGTTGAATTTTGCGCCCGCATTACGGACTTGATCTTTTTTGCTCTGCCTGAGTATAAAGATGAGGGTAAATCCTATTTAAAGATTGCTTTTGGCTGTACGGGCGGGCGGCATCGGTCGGTCTTTATGGCGGAAAAAATAGCAAAAATGCTTAACGAACAAGGCTTTGCGGCGAATGTAGATCACCGCGAACTGCCCATAAAAAAGAATTTGGCCCAAGAATAAAGTGAGGATGAAAAACGAATGATTGGTATGGTTGTTGTGACCCACGGGCGGCTGGCAGAGGAATTTGTGTCGGCCATGGAACATGTGGTTGGCCCGCAAAAGGCTGTGCGTGCTATCTGTATCGGGCCGGATGATGACATGGAACAACGGCGGCAGGATATTCTGAATGCGGTCAAGGATGTGGATCAGGGGGACGGGGTGATCCTGCTCACCGATATGTTTGGCGGCACGCCGTCAAATCTGGCCATCTCCATCATGGAAAATGCCAAGGTGGAGGTCATCGCCGGCATTAACCTGCCCATGTTGATTAAACTGGCCAGCGTCCGCAAGGTTTGCGGCATGGAAGAGGCTATCACTGCGGCGCAGGAATCGGGCCGAAAATACATCAATGTCGCCTCCCACGTCCTGTCCGGGGATAATGGATGAGCGCGGTGGATACCGCACCTGAAACCGCACCCCAAACCGCGCCTGAAATCCGCATTGTCACGATCCGCAATGAACGGGGTCTTCATGCGCGCGCCTCGGCAAAATTTGTCGGGGTCGCGGGCGAATTCGACGCGGAAATAACGGTCTCCAAAGGCGGTACCGAGGTCGTCGGCACCTCCATCATGGGCCTGATGATGCTCGCCGCCGCCAAGGGCGAACAGGTGGCCCTGAAGGGGAGCGGCAAGGCTGCAAAAGACGCCTTGGATGCCTTGGAAAAATTGATCGAGGATAAATTCGGGGAAGAATGACGGGGATCATCTTGGCACAGGCTATTCCGTAAACGGGCGATACAACATTGTTTTACTTATTAGCGACCCGGATTTTGTCGGAATTATGTATATCGCGGTATTTATAAGATGACCCAAACATCAATATATCGACATTTTCCTTGTCAAGGGACAAGGGAAGGCCGATGGAACAAAAGTCTAAAAATGACTTTTCTGACCATCTCAAATTGTCAGAAATAATATAGGGACGTCTTTCCCTGACTAACCAGTCATATCTTGTTTTTAGCTGTCCCTCCATCAGGGGGTAATTATCCAGATAGTCACCGGTAACGTCAAAGCCGATTGCTTTAACATTTTCAGTACCGATCAATCTTATTTTATATCGACGTGTTTCACGTTCGACATCGACAAGGCAGATATAGGGTAATAGGGCGATAATATCCTCAGGATGTAAATCTGCGCGCGAGGGCATAATATGAGCGCCCCTCATACTCTGCCAATATTGATATATGCCCTTCAATATATCGCAGGGAAGGTCGCTCGAGGTAAAATTATCAATTAAAACCCCTTTTTCCATATGGTTCTCTTTTTATATAGTTCTTCTGGCCTGCCCCAAAAGATACATACCACAAATTTATTATAACTTTTATTATTCGTATCGGCAAGGGAAAGCATACGTATTCATAGGTGCAGACTCTAAGTAAAAATTAGGATTTTCTTAAATATTTCTCTATATTATATAACAATATAAAGATTTCTTTATGCTTGTTCTGGTGGTTATCTGCTGTTATAAGCGCGATGTATGTTGTTATTTTTTGGATGAAAGAGAATTTATGAGCGACTTTACCGATTATAAAATTGCCGATATGTCCTTGGCCGAATGGGGCCGCAAGGAAATTAATATTGCAGAAACCGAAATGCCGGGCCTGATGGCCTTGCGCGATGAATTCGGGGCGGAACAACCTTTGAAAGGTGCCCGCATTGCCA
>CAYUOY010000321.1:0-2277 GCA_964446495.1 uncultured Woeseiaceae bacterium
ACTGAAAATCCGCGTGTCGGTGGTTCGATTCCGCCCCTGGCCACCATTCTAACTTATTGAAAACCCTCGTCATTGCGAGCGCAGCGAAGCAATCTCTTGATCACTTCGCAAGCTTTTGCGTGAATTTTGCGTCAGCCCCTTTGGGTGATGGTGCCTACGCACCATGTTACAAAACTTCGGACAGCAAGATACTTTGACCGAGGAAATGTAACGCCCAAAGCCATGATCATTCACGCCACTCGAAAACTCGCGGCGAAATTGCCGAAAATATCGAAGGAACCACTGAAAGAAGTCAGTACATTGGGTGAATCGCACGCGGAGGGTTTTCATGGAAGCTACAACCACCCTGAAACAGAGGGCCGACTACATAGGTACCGATTTCGTGATCAAGTTCAGGCTCCGGCCAGTCTCTCAAGCTTTGAAACGAGGTCGGGCAATCTGGCTTGGCTACCGGGATCTCCCGGCAAATGGCCTGGAAGAGCTTGAAGAAACGCCTGTTGCTTCAACAAGTCTTTCAGCCGGTTACCTATGTACAGTCGCAGGTCTGTTGCCGATCCCCTGACTTCATCTTCCATGCCAGGTCGACCGTCGATCACGCAAATGATGTCTTCTAAATCATGGCTCATCACATAATCTTCTTCACCACGCCCGTCGAAAGCCACAAGTTTCGTGGCCAGAAAGTGTGAAGCGTCGATCAGACGAATGCTCATGTCATTTGGAAGTACAAACCGCTCTGCGGTTTTGATTGCGCTGGCGTACCAGCAATTGGTGAAGCCCAGGATACTCTCGTCCGTTGGCATCACGTCGAGCAATATACCGTGGCCGATCCAGCGGCAGATTGGCGAATCTTTTGAGGGGTCTACTTCGAAGCCACGGCCGCGCAGCCGCTGTCCCATTTCGTAGTACTCGGCTATCGACGCGATTTCCGTGACGGTATCTACGTCACGGGTGACCCTGACAGGAGGTGCGGCTGAATCCGTTATCAGAAGTCCCACCGCACAACCGCCCAGGAACACAAGTTCGTCGCAGATTGGCCCGAGCGCCATCGCTGCCAATTGCAGAATTTCGATGTTCGGGTTTTGTGCTCTAGCCATAATTCTTGAGTTTTTTCCTGAGCTCTTTAGTCGCCACCATTTTTTCTCTTGCGCGTCCTGCGCGTAGCGCGTCGGCGATGACCAGGAGTTCGTAGAGTTCCGAATCGCGCCGGGCGGCACTTGGTGCCGATTTGTATAAGGGCGCTAGCGACTCGCCCCGGACATCGCCGGACGAATCCGGCCACACTACCGGTTCGTCGTCATCAAGAAATAGAGCCGCGAATGGAGGGGCACTCGTCAGGGTAGCCATTCCTCTGCTCTTTGGCCCTTTCTTGGGAACAAAAATGTAGCGCATGCCGTGAACCAGAAACTCTTCAAGGTTTCTAACGTGCACGCGTACCTGGTCGTCGGTTTCGTAAGCCAAATCTGACTTTATCGCTCTTTGAACGGCAGCATGTACCTGGGAAGGGCTGAGATCGAGCTCAGTCGCCAGAGAATTATAGGTCCAAGGCTCGTCACGTTGGGCGACGAGCTTTAGAAGGACGAGAACGTCTTGTGACTTAAGGCCCATAATTGTGTTCTATATTCGAGAATCTCGAATATAGAATGCCTCAACTGAGTCGGATAAGCAATGACCGCCCAGCAAATAGTCGCCACCTCTGGAATTCGTCCGACCTGACAGACATTCAATCCGGCTAGAATCAGCCCCTGGGAGGACCGTATGAGTAGCCATAGATATTCATCAAAATTTCGTGATTAAGCCTTGCGTGACCCTTAACCCACACTAACTCGGGCCTGTTACCGTTTCTTGTTGACTTGCACCGAAGATTGACCCGGTACTTGTATTCAAAACTAACCCGGCAATACGCACAGGAACTCATAGCCTGTCGGCGTCCGGTGCCGACTATAAGGGTCAATCGCCGATACGAACTAGCGCTGAAATCGGATCAAAATCCAGTGTAGATCAACAGCCGGTGTCGATCTGATTTTGCTGCGTTTCAGTGAAGCACATGCTATTGGGCTCCGCCAGCCGTCCTTGATGTTAATCGTTTGGCTCGCGATGACGGTGGCAACGCAGACGCTGAATCCATCGGACTGGCACACACTACCCATACCCGGGTAGGATATTGCGTTGGTCTGTCAATATCGGCGAGGAGAAAGGGCGAAATGGCGGATTGGGTTATACGATCCAAACTGGCACCATCAGTTACGCTGCGCTCTTTGCTGGCAAGGGAGCTCCTTG
>CAYUOY010000322.1:0-2272 GCA_964446495.1 uncultured Woeseiaceae bacterium
CACGCCGTTGTTGTTAAGGTCAACTTGTGGCAGATCAAATACATATACGTCACCGGGGAGGTCAAACAAGTCACCCTGCCCGAACGCGGATGGCAAGAATGTACCAACGATTGCTGTTTCTCCATCGATAGCACAACTTGCGCCAAAGTTTTCATACGCGGTAAGCTCTGTATTGACGAGTTTCTCAACCTGTTGCCAGACACCGCAAAACTCACGAAATACGTATGTCGCACCGCCATTCATTGGATTGTCGTCTCCGGGTGCACCAATAACGGCTGTGTTGCCGCTGATGGAAACGCTTGAACCGAAGAAATCATCTTTTGCGCCATCTTCAGCAACCAGCTTCGCGATCTGTTGCCAGACGCCGCCAATCTCCCTAAACACGTACGCCGATCCTGCATCAACTTCATCTATGTCATCTCCTTGTGCACCGACGAGGGCCGTGTTTCCGCTGATCGAGATGTTTGCACCGAAGAGATCTCCATCCATTGTGTCATCTGCAGTTAGCTTGGCGACCTGTTGCCAAACTCCGCCGATTTCTTTGAAAACATACACAGACCCGCCGCTGCTTGTTGCGCCAATGATGATTGTGGAGCCGCTAGCTGAAACTTGGAGGCCGAAGTTACCACCTGCGGAGCCGTCATCAGCAGTAAGCTTCGCGGTTTGCAGCCATGTTCCAGATTCTCTCTGAAATACGTACGTCGCTCCGCTATTTTGTCCGTTTGTATTATCCCCAGGCCTACCAACGACTATCGTGTTATCACTAATTGCCACCCTGCTTCCAAAACCATCCCCTGTCGCGGGGTCACTGGCTTTGAGTTTGGATCCAAACGACCAATACCCATTGATTTCACGATCGTACACGGTTACAGCGCCACTGTCATAAGGTCCGTCACTGTCAAAGCGCGGGGCGCCGATGACTACAGTTTTGTTGCTAACTGCGACACTGGTTCCCAAATGTTGGCCTTCCAAAAAAAGAGGGTCTGAAGAATCTGGGAACGGGCCGCCTCTGAAATCCCTGACGTCCCACCACACGCCGTTTATCTTCTCGAAAACATGTGCTCTTCCATGTCTAAATAAATAAACTTCACGCTTGGGAATCTCAAAAAAGAAGTAATGGGTTGACGCTTCGGGGTTCCCGACAATTGCAATGTTACCACTCAAAGCTACAGACTTACCGAATCTATTAAAGGTGAGATCATTCATCCCACCTAAAGTGGAAGAGTTGTCCAGCTTGACTCGAGTTGAGTCGAACTCACATTCGTCAGGACTACCGTTCAAATCGCAGTCGTCAAAGGCCGGAACATCACACATGCCGTCCCCTGCATTACATGCAGCTGCCACACATTTGACATCCAGATACGAGCAGTCGAGTGGTATTCCCAAACAAGCCCCATCAACGCAAGCATCGTCGGTCGTACACAAGTCCAAGTCGTCACACAGTCCACCCTCGTTGGCCGGGATGGTTTCGCACGCGCCCGCCTCCAAATTGCAGACGCCCAAGACGCAGGCATCGTCCAAAAAGGAGCAGTCCTGGCTATTCTCACCGAAGGGTTCACAGGCGTCAGGGACGCCGTTGAGGTTGCAATCGGTTTCGACGCCTGACTCGATGTCGCATTCGTCCAATATGCCGTTGGTGTTACAATCCAGAATTCCGAAAGAATGGAAATGCGCCGAGCCATTGTTTGAGGCCGTTACTACGTCCTTGTATGCGCCAACAAGCACCGAGTCACCATTCAGTGCGACACTGCTGCCCAGCTCATCATCGGTGTCGGAGTTGAATGTGGCGATTCTGGTTGGTTGGCGCCAGACACCACCGACCTCGCGCGTAGCGTAGACCGCTCCACTCTCTGGTCCGTTTTCACTATTTAGCGGTGCCCCCAGGGCGATGCGGCTGCCGTGGATGGCAACGCTAAACCCCAAGTAATCACCCCCCGGAAGATCATCGACCGTAAGCTTGGCGATCTGGCTCCACATGCCTCCGGTCTCACGAAAGACGTACGCAGCCCCGGTGTCTACTGGTTGGGCATCATCGAGGTAGGCTCCGACAACGATGGTGTTTCCATGAATCGCAACGTCGAAACCAAATCGATCGCCCGAAGCAGCATCGGACGCTGTCAACTTCTCAATCTGTTGCCACACGCCTTCAACCTCGCTGAAGACGTACGCCGCGCCGCTTTCGTCGACTCCAGTCTTGGTGCCCCCGTAAGCACCGATGACAGCCGTGTCGCCGGCTAGGGCCAAGTTGTGGCCGAAGAAGTTATCCGATGAC
>CAYUOY010000323.1:0-2234 GCA_964446495.1 uncultured Woeseiaceae bacterium
ATAGCCGATCAGATCTCCCTGGTCTTCGACATCGAGACTGATAAGGATGTCGTACGGCGCGTGCTGGCCAGGCACTACCGGCTGGAGCCTGGATCTAACGGTCCGTCCTGGCTAACTTTCCTTGGCCACAGTAAAGACAGTTTATGGAGTACCGATTTTTTCCGATGTGAATCGCTGATTCTCAAGTCCCACTGGGTGATGGTGGTCATGGATCAGTTTAGCCGACGAATCGTTGGTTTTGCAGTCCATACCGGGGCTCTTGATGGCCCCACGGTCTGCCGAATGTTTAATAGCATCGTCAGTGGGTCCATGGCGCCCCGATACCTTAGCTCTGACAATGATCCGCTGTTCCTGTTTCATCGATGGAAAGCCAACCTTCGAATTCTGGACGTGACAGAGGTGAAGACTGTGCCATACGTCCCTTTGTCGCATCCATTCGTCGAAAGACTGATCGGCACGGTTCGTCGAGAATATCTCGATCGGGTTCCTTTCTGGAGTGCTCGTGATCTGGAGATAAAATTGATGTTGTTCAAGGAATATTACAACAAGGACCGCGTTCACAGAGGGCTCGACCGCGCTCCCCCTTACGATAAAATTGCCAATACGGATCGCAAAATCGCTCGCCTGGACGATTACCGTTGGCGAAAACGCTGCCGTGGTTTGTATCAGCTCCCAGTAGCGGCTTGAATACTAATTCGCACCCAACACCCAACAGGCACAGGAATGGCTATTTGGTCTGACCAAGGCATAAATACAATACCTCAGTAAATTGATATACCTCAGTGTAACAGTGAGGTATACTAAATCACTGAGGTATTAAGTCATGAATCAGTCACAGCTACGCCATCAAGCCACTGGTCGAGCGGAACAGACGGTATTGGCAGTCTTGCCACGCTCCATTGAGGTATCCGTTCCGACCGGCGACGCAGGCGCCGATCTGATCGTCAATGGACAGCCCTTGACCATCAAATGGGCCGGCGAGGGCCATCTTGGCGATATTCGACGCCTGTTAAAAGACAGCGCCCGTCCGTATCCCGATATCGTGGTGGCGCAGCGGCTCTCGCCCGGCGCCCGGGCAGCACTCGACGAAGCCGGAATCGGCTGGGTGGATGAAACTGGCGCGGCCGAAATTGCCATCGGCCTCATAATTGTGTCTCGATCCGGGACGCCCGCAAAGCCGGAGCGGGGACACCTGATGCGCTGGACACCGGCAGTAATGGCGGTAGCGGAAGCGCTGCTGTGTGGAGTTGCCGCGACGGTCGCCGGCACCAAATCCGCCACCGGGCTATCTACCGGGAGTTGCACCGCCGCGCTGGGCTACTTAACGGATCTCGGATTGCTTCGGGCAGCGGCACAACGTGGAAGGGATTCTGCTCGCCACATCGACGATCCGAATACGTTCCTCACCAGCTATGCCGCCGCCACACGAACGGTAGCAGAGCCGCTCAGCATGCAAGTTGGAGTAATGTGGCGCGATCCTGTTGCTGACTTGATCACAACTGGAGAACGGTGGCGTGCTGCGGGAATTGACTGGGTGGCAACTGGCGGTGCCGCCGCCAGTGTGATGGCGCCGTTTCTCTCCGCTGTATCAAGCGCCGATGTGTATGTCGATGCGACGTCGATTGTCGGCCTCGAAGCCGTTGCCCAGGCTGCAGAATTGCAGCCCATTGAAGGCGGTCGGCTTACGTTACGGCCATTCCCAACCGTGGCCGTCCAACGCTTGTGCGAAGAAATCGATGGCTTACGAGTGGCGCCTTGGCCACGGGTGTACGTCGATCTCCAGCGCACGGGCGTACGTGGTGAAGAAGCCGCAGAACATCTGATGGAGGTTATTCGTGAGCGATGAAGCACCGCGCAGCCGGCGTGCGCGCACTGCAGCAGAGAGCGCATTAGTCCGTGTCGTTCATCACTACGGGATGCGCCCGGAGTTTGTCGTCCTCGGCGGGCTGGTCCCCGAACTTCTCTGCGCCGGTAGTGAATTTCAGCACGCCGGGACCACTGACATCGACGTGCAGGTCAATCTGGAAATTGCTTGTGGATCGGTCAATACCGAACGTCTGGAACGCGCGTTACGCAATGCGGAGTTCGAGCCTGAAGCAAACCACTGGCGATGGTCAGCGCCGGGTCCCGAACGCCGCACGGTAGTGAAGTTCGAGCTACTGGCTGACTTGGATCACGCACCGGCCGAAACAACGGTCCTGTTTGATGGCTGCGAGCAGTTGGGAGCGGTCAAC
>CAYUOY010000324.1:0-2221 GCA_964446495.1 uncultured Woeseiaceae bacterium
GGAGAGCTCCTGCGGATCGACGATGTCGACCTCGATGCGATGAACCTCTGATCCGAGTTCTTCAAGAAATTGAACGAATTGTTTCCGGCCGTTTTCATCTGCAGGGCTACGGCCCCTGATCGTTCTCGATCGACCAAGAATAACGATTCGGGCCTGGTAGTCTCGGGCCAGACGTTCAGCAAGCGAGCGCCCAAGCCCGCCGAAACCACCTGTTATGAGGTATACACCGTCGTGTTTTAGCGCTACTTGGTCAGCGCTCGCTTCCGGGATAGTGACAGCATCAAAAACCTGGCAGTACCTTGATACACCGCGGTACACGATTTCACGATCATTCGAGTGCGCCCTGACTTCGTTCATGATTCTTGCTGCGACAGCACCTGGATCAGACGCCACGTCGGCGCTATGGAAATCCAGCAATTGAACTTGAATCTCTGGAAATTCGCTGGGAATAACTCGAACCGGCCCCAGGAGAGTAGCTCTTACGGGTTGCGTAGTTTCACCTCTAACACTGAATACATCCGAGGCCACAACGAGGATTCGGAAATTCACATCAATGTCGGTAGCCTGAATTCCCTTCGCGAGATTCATCAGGCTGAAGAAACCTATCAGCAATTCAGCGTCTATTGCCGGAGACAGGGAATTCGTCAATGATTCGGGATCGTGATCATCCATGTTCCACGCATGGATTATTGTCGTTGGTGGATTCTTCCCAAAAGACTCCAGTAATTCAGTATGCTGAGCGGAACTTTCGGGGTTTATGTAATAGACGTTGTCACCGAGATTCCCCAATTTCTTGCCCGGACGAATTACTGTGCAGAGTTCGGCGAATTCGCCGAATTCACTGACTAAACGGTTCCCTGGACCATCGTCCTTGGCGAATACAAGTACGTGGTCACATGGCGTACTGTTTTTGATGCCGGGAGGCAGTTGCTGTCGCCAATTGGCAACATATCCCCACTGACTAATGTCGAGGCGCTCCGGGGACGGCGCCACATCGGTGGTTGTCTCATTTGGATCAAGCCAACAGCGATGCTTGTCGAACGAATAGGTCGGCAACTGCAATCGTTGTCTTCGTGCCGTTGTTCTGTTGAAATTCCAGTCCAGCTTAAACCCGTGCGCCCACAAATTGGCGCTTGCGCTCAATAAAGAAGAGGAATCGCTCGTTTCGTGTTTCGCATGCGGAAGACATGAAAATGCATAACTAATTGTCGAATCATGAAAGCTCATCGGCGCCAAATTTGTTAGCGTATGGCCAGGGCCAACTTCGAGGAAAAGAGAATTGCCTTTTTCAGTAATCGACTGGATTCCGCCAAGAAAATTAACTGTTTGACGCATGTGCCGCGCCCAGTAGTCAGCAGATTGCGCTTGTTCATCTGTTATCCAGGTTCCGCTAACGTTTGAGACAAATGGAGTGGATGGCGGTTCCAAATTCAGCTTGGCTACCGCTGCAGTGAATTCGTCCAATACCGGTTCGAGCATCGCGGAGTGAAATGCATGCGATGTCTTTAGCAACTGGCCACCAATTCCGGCATCGTCGAGAACTGACAGCAGGTCATTGATCGCATCGTGGGTCCCGGAAATTACAGTCAGATCCTGGCTATTGATAGCAGCAATTTCAGTCTCTGCATTGAGGTATGGTGCGAGTGAAGAAACTGATGACGGTACCGCGATCATGCTCCCTGATGGAAGCTGTCCGATCAGTTTTCCGCGAAGGGTAACCAGATCAAGCGCTTCCTCGAGCGTAAATACGCCCGCGATTGTCGCGGCAACGTACTCACCGAGTGAGTGCCCAATCATGGAGGACGGGCGTATACGCCATGAAATCAAGAGCTGTGCGAGTGCGTACTCGATAATGAACAGCGCCGGTTGAGCGATTGATGTGTCTTCTAGCCATTCTGCTATCTCTTTGTCACCTCTGTGCGCGAACAAAGCTTTTTTCAGGTCGGGCCCGCCAATTTTCCGAAGTATCGTTAAACACTCATCCACGATATCGCGAAACCCGGCGTACTCCTCATAAAGCCCGGCAGCCATACCGGGATACTGCGACCCCTGTCCAGAGAACATGAAAACCAGATCAGGTTCCAGCGGCGTAGCAGTGGCCGTGTTTAGATCCTCTTCGCCCAGGCATCGTAATGCATCGGGCACGTCCCGGCACACAACCGCGGCTCTGTGCTGAAATTCGACTCGTCCTTCTTGCAGCGTAAAGGCGTCATCTGCAATA
>CAYUOY010000325.1:0-2187 GCA_964446495.1 uncultured Woeseiaceae bacterium
CCTTCACCAGCCCCATGGCGATACCGGCAACCGGCGCCTTCAGCGGAACACCCGCAGCCATCATGCCCAGGGAACCGGCGCAAACCGATGCCATGGAGCTGGAGCCATTAGACTCGGTGATTTCTGATACTACGCGAACGGTGTAGGGGAAGTCATCAACAGAGGGCATAACCGCCAACAGGGCGCGTTTGGCCAAACGACCGTGACCAATCTCGCGACGACTGGTAAAGCCGACACGACCTGCCTCGCCCACAGAGTAGGGAGGGAAGTTGTAGTGCAGCATAAACGGATCGCGGCGCTCGCCTTCAAGGGCATCGATGATCTGTGAGTCGCGCGAAGAGCCAAGGGTTACAGCGCCGATAGCCTGGGTTTCGCCGCGAGTAAACAGGGCAGAACCGTGAGCTTTAGCCAGCACGTCAACTTCACAGGCAATAGTGCGAACCGTTTGGCCGTCGCGGCCGTCGATACGCGGCTCACCCGCAAGGATGCGCTTGCGTACCAGGTTTTTCTCAACGCTTTTGAAGACGTCTTTCACTTCATCTGCGGAAGGGCCACCTTCTGCCGCCAGTGCTTCGACACAGGCCTTGCGAATTTCACCCACTCGCTCATAGCGAGTGGCTTTTTCGGTAATGCGATAGGCTTCGCCCAGATCTGCTTTCGCCTGGGCTTCTACTGCGGCTAACAGGTCCTGGTCGACAGCGGGTGCTTCCCACTCCCAACGCGGCTTTCCCGCCTCTTTTACCAGCTCATTAATGGCCTGGATAGCAACCTGCATTTCCTGGTGGGCAAACAGTACAGCACCCAGCATCTGGTCTTCGCTGAGTTCCTGCGCCTCAGACTCAACCATGAGTACGGCAGCTTCAGTTCCCGCCACAACCATGTTCAGCTTGCTGTCTTCCAACTGGGCGTAGGTGGGGTTGAGGATGTAGCCTTCTTTGTCGTTAAAGCCGACCCGGGCGCCACCGATAGGACCGTTAAACGGCGCACCGGATATAGCCAGGGCTGCCGAGGTACCAATCATGGCCACAATATCGGGGTCGATATGCTTGTCTGCAGATACCACAGTACAAATAACCTGTACTTCATTCATAAAGCCATTGGGAAACAGCGGGCGAATGGGGCGGTCAATCAGGCGCGAGGTTAAAGTCTCTTTCTCACTGGGGCGCGCTTCACGCTTGAAAAAACCACCGGGAATTTTACCAACGGAGTATGTCTTTTCAATGTAGTGCACAGCCAGGGGGAAGAAGTCACGGCCTGCGCGGGCTGATTTTTCTGCCACAACAGTACACAGTACCGAAGTGTTTTCTACAGTGATGAGAACCGAACCACTCGCCTGCCTGGCGATACGTCCGGTTTCCAGGGTTACGGTTTGTCCACCGTACTGGAATGTTTTAGTTACTGGATTCACATTTATTCTCCAATTCTTTTTAGATACAACAAAGCCCGATCACTTTATTTGACCAGGCCTCGAAATCATTGATGTCGCTTATCGACGCAGACCCAGACGCTTGATCAGATCTGTGTAACGCTCTGCATTTTTGCGCTTCAGGTAGTCCAGCAATTTACGACGCTGGTTAACCATGCGGATGAGACCGCGGCGGGAGTGGTGGTCGTGCTTGTGCTCCTTGAAGTGCCCCTGTAGCTCCTGAATGTTTGCTGTCAGCAGTGCTACCTGTACTTCCGGGGAACCGGTGTCGCCTTCGGCGGTTTGATACTCTTTTACTATTTCTGCTTTGCTTTGTGCATTTAAAGCCATGATCGTTTTCCTTTCGTTAAATCTGCCCCGGGCGATATCCACCCTTCGTTAATAAAAGAGCCTGTCCGTGCAGATTTACAGACAGGTTCACGCCACCGTTTTTTTGCTTGTCAGTGCATGACAATCAGTTGGTGACAATCAGTCGACGGGGCGCAATCCGCCCGTCATCCAATATCTCTCCTACGCCCAAAAACTCTCCGTCTTCGAGCGCGACGCGCACCATACCACTACGGGGCGCATTTGACACTAATACCGGCTGCCCCTGACGCAGATAAAACCCGGCCGATTCAGTGAGTTCAACCAGCGGCATGTTCTCTATGGCGGCATCGCTTGGTAGTAAAAAGGCATCCATCGCCGCCATATCCTTGTCCGCCTCCAGCGCTTCCAGCTCCGCCATGGTCACGCAGCTTTCAATGCCAAACGGGCCTGCC
>CAYUOY010000326.1:0-2121 GCA_964446495.1 uncultured Woeseiaceae bacterium
CCGTGCGAAGCTGCAGAAAAGAATCAGCAATCAGGTCTCGCAACTGCAATGGATTGACTCGTTCACCTCGCCGCCGACTGCCGGTATTTTCCTGGCCAGGGAAACCAGCCCGAGACGAACCGGTGTAACTGAAGGTGCCATTCAAATCACCGTAGCTTCGCAACATGCTCAGGATGTTTACTTTGTCGACGGCCGACAGATCCTGATCCAGCGCATTTTGATTTACCGCCATCGCCAGCAGTTGGGCAAGATAGCCACGCGAGTCCGTTCGCACTCGGCGAGCAACTTGTGGCTGTCCATTGAATGACGATGTGGAGTGCAACAAGGCGGCGCGATTGTCGTTAACGAACACTTCCAGCGGGACCTCAAATTGCCGACAGTATCCCAACAGAAATTCGTGGTGATGTGAGATTCGAGCAGGGCCCACATTGAAATACAGATCGTCATCGACATCGAACATGCACATCTGCGAAGAATCGGTTTCGATAATGTTATCGCCGGAACGGATGGTACGGTTACGACCACCGGCATTTGGCAGGGCTTCAAGAATCGTGCAGACATAGCCAAGCCGGGTCATTTCGAAGGCCGTGGTCATGCCGGCTATGCCACCACCAAGAATCACCACCGATTTCCCAACTCCAACATTAATCGGCCAGTCCCCGGGTCGCGGCGACGTGAGCGCACTATTGGGGGGCGGAGGTGGGGGTGGATTCGGCGCTCCAGGCGATGCAGAGGATGAGCCACAACCGGCCGCCACGCTGCCAATACCCAAAGCAGTCATTGTCCTTAGCATCGCGGTGCTACCTACCGCGTGACCAACGGACATCAGGAATTCTCGCCGTGCCACGCTCTTCTGCTCGGAAGCCATATATTCCCCTTTGTGTCATCCCGTGAATACGCCCACGGTATCTTTATTCTATTGGTTTTGGAGGTTGGAATTGGCGCAAGGTTCCCTTGTCAACGCTATATTTCGGGCGCTCAGGGTCAGAATCGACGGGTGTCGCGCTGCAAGAATATTTCTATCGGCATATTCTCAGGAGTGAAATCGAACCCACGATTCCACTGAGACAGATCTAGCCGAGAAAAAATCATGGCTGTCTTGTCTATGCCGTGCCGTGCTTCGTCTCAACAATGATGCCGATTTCCTTCAAGAAACCGGTCGGCAAAATTCCGCCCGCCGAAACAATTACCGCATCGTTTCTTAATTCAACGGATGTCCCGTTCTGTTCAATAATTACCGTGTCCGCCTGAATCTCTGTCACATTGGAGTTCATCAATACCTGCAGCTGCCCTGCCGCCGCCAATGTCTCCACTTTCTGCCTGTTCTTTGCTTTTGCCCGCGTAAATGCGGCGGATCGATAAGACAACGTCACTGTCGTCCCTGGTTGTTCCGCGATGCTGTGTGCCGCTTCCAGCGCACTGTCGCCACCACCTACCACGAGTACGCAATGGTTCTGATATTGCTCCGGATCGATAAGTCGATATACAACTTTTGATTGATCTTCGCCAGGCACACCCAATTGGCGCGGAGTGCCTCTCCTGCCGATAGTCAGCATCACTGCACGAGTTTCATACTTGCCTTTGGTCGTGTTGACCTCGAAACCCTTGCCATCGGGTCTTGTCGTTATGCCGGTCACCCGCTCATCATACTGAATCCGGAGACCCGTCTTTTGCTCAACGTCGTGCCAGAACTCCAGCAGCTTTTCCTTGCTGGTCTCCGTAAATTTCATCTTGCCGACAATTGGCAAGATCGCGGGCTTGGTCATCACCAGCTTGCCACGGGGAAAGTGAGCGACCGTACCTCCGAGAGAATCTTGCTCAATGGTGACAAAGCGAAGCTTTTCCTTCATCGCGCCGAGCGACGCTGCGAATCCCGCTGGCCCTGCGCCGACAATGACGACATCAAGGCGATCCGGATTGCCCAATCCCTTGAGCTTTCTGACGGAATCGAGTGTTTGTTTTCCCTGTTCGATCGCATTTTTTATCAAGCCCATGCCGCCAAGTTCACCGGCAATGAAGATACCGGGTACGCTGGTCTCGAAGTTGGGATTTACCAACGGGATGTCCACGCCTCGTCGCTCGGTACCAAACACCAATTGAATGGCATCAACCGGGCAGGAT
>CAYUOY010000327.1:0-2086 GCA_964446495.1 uncultured Woeseiaceae bacterium
GGTACCCCGTCGTGATTCGGCGAGTCGGCGTCACGATTCAGGCCCATGGTCTCCCCATTGATGGTCAATTTATGCTCACGGTATTCAATACGGTCTCCCGGTAAGCCAACCACCCGTTTGATGTAGTTGATATTCGGGTCCGACGGCAATCGAAACACGACGACATCGCCACGCTGTGGTTCACCGGTTTCAATCACCTTTTTTTCAATGACCGGCAAGCGCAATCCGTACACGTACTTCTTAACGAAAATATAGTCGCCCTGGAGCAAAGTCGGCATCATCGAACCCGACGGGATGCGGAATGGCTCGAAGATAAAACTTCGAATGATCAGCACAAAAAACAACACCGGAAAAAACGACTTGGAGTATTCAATCAGAAAATGATCAGGCCGCTCCGAATCGCTACCCTCTTCCCGGTTCCTGCGCAGAAAGAATCGATTATAGAAAACCACTGCACCGCTAATTGCGGTCAGTACAACCAGTATTAAAGCCAGTCTCATGCGTACTTGTGCTCCCTATTTATCAACCCGCAACACGGCCAGAAAAGCCTCCTGCGGAATCTGTACCGAACCAATCTGTTTCATGCGCTTCTTGCCGGCTTTCTGTTTTTCCAGCAATTTTCGTTTCCGACTCACATCGCCGCCATAACATTTCGCGGTGACGTTCTTGCGCAGTGCCTTGACGGTGCTGCGCGCAACAATTTTTCCGCCGATCGCGGCCTGAATCGCCACATCGAACATCTGCCGTGGTATCAGTTCGCGCATTTTGTCCACCAACTCGCGCCCGCGGTATTTGGCGTTGTCGCGATGCACGATGATCGACAGGGCATCGACACGATCCTTGTTTATCAGGATATCCAGGCGGATCAGTGAGGCCGGTTCAAAACGCTCAAAATGATAGTCGAACGAGGCGTAGCCCCGGCTCACCGATTTCAGCCGGTCGAAGAAGTCCAGTACGACCTCTGCCAGCGGCATTTCGTAACGCATCGAAACCTGACTACCCGGGTAGTGAAGATGGATTTGCACACCGCGCTTTTCGATGCACAGCTTCATCACGGCGCCAACATACTGCTCCGGCACGAGAATATTGGCGGTGATAATCGGCTCGCGAAGCTCAATAATCTCATGAGGTGGTGGCAGCTTTGCCGGATTGTCGACATGAATAGTCTTTTCGCCGGCAATCAGCACTTCGAACACAACGGTTGGCGCCGTTGTGATCAGATCCAGATCATACTCTCGCTCAAGTCGCTCCTGCACAATTTCCATGTGCAGCATGCCGAGAAAGCCGCAACGAAATCCGAAACCCAGCGCCACAGAGGATTCGGGTTCGAAATGCAACGCCGCATCGTTCAGGCGCAGTTTTTTCAGCGCTTCCCGAAAATTCTCGTAGTCATCAGAACTAGCTGGGAACAAGCCGGAAAAAACGCGCGGCTGTATAGTCTCGAATCCCGCCAGCGGTTGCTCACAGGGATTGGCGGCGAGTGTCAGCGTATCGCCAACCGGTGCGCCGTAAATGTCCTTTATGGCCGCGATGACGAATCCCACCTCACCGGTCCGGAGTGCGGCTTTGTCCGTCATCTTCGGCGTAAACGAGCCCACACGATCGGCCGTGTAGGAGCGCTGCGTCGACACTACGGTTATCTTGCTACCTTTGCTCAGGCTGCCATTGACCACTCGTACCAATGACACAACGCCGACATAATTATCGAACCACGAATCAATGATCAACGCTTGCAGCGGCCCATCGGGATCGCCCTTTGGTGGTGGAATCAACTCAACCAGTTGTTCCAGAACATCCGGCACACCTTCGCCGGTCTTTGCGCTCACGCGAACGGAGTCTTGTGCGTCGATACCGATAATGTCTTCGATTTCAGCGATAACCCGGTCCGGGTCAGCCGCATCAAGATCAATCTTGTTCAGAACCGGGAGCACCTCGAGACCCTGGTCAATGGCGGTGACGCAATTGGCAACACTTTGTGCCTCAACACCCTGTGCGGCGTCAACCACCAGCAAGGCACCTTCGCAGGCGGCCAGTGAGCGCGACACTTCGTAGGAAAAATCCACATGCCCCGGGGTGTCGATGAGAT
>CAYUOY010000328.1:0-2073 GCA_964446495.1 uncultured Woeseiaceae bacterium
CACCAGGTGGCAATCGTCAATCTGGTTTTCATACCCGTTGCCCCCCCAATCAATCCAATCTCCAGTCTACTCTTTGCTACAAGGTCTTCAGCATTTGGCCGATACGGTCCTTTGGCAGTTTCAGTAGATAACAGCACCGTGAACCTTCGGTGAGGAAAGGGTTTGAAAACCAGATTGACGATTGCCACCTGGTGGCAAAAAGGAAACTCCGGGAGCAGCTTTGGTTGTGCTCAAAATTCGCCGGAGTATCATTGCCGCTCCCTCCAATATCAGTGCGTGCCGCAAAGACGAGTGTATGGTTGAAATTCCAGTAAAAAAATACAGAGTAAAGAAGGCATTCAAGCGACTCAGAAAACTTCTGCTACCGGATTGGTTTGATGTGCAGAAGGTTGTTCGAAAGTGGAGCAGGAAAGACAGCCACGCCTGGCCGCCGACAAATCGCACGGATGGTTCAGGCTTGCAGCACTATGAATACAGTTGGCTTTCTCAGAACGGAGAGGACGGAATTATTCGACACTTGTTCGATGAAGCGAGATTCGAGTCCCGCATATTTGTCGAGTTTGGATTTGGCGCACAACAATGCAATGCACTGCGGCTGATGGTTCATGAGAAATTTACCGGCTTGATGATGGATGGGTCGAGTGAGCAATGTGATCGATTTAACCGTGCTGCTGCGAAGCTGAAAATCTCGAATGTGCGGGCAGTTTGCACATTCATAGATCTCGAGAACCTGGAGACATTGATCAGTGATAATGGCATTCCGCGAAACATCGATTTTCTATCCATTGATGTGAATGGAAATGACTACTGGTTTTGGGAAAAGTTACAGGTAGTATCGCCGCGGGTCGCATGCATTGAATACAATGCCGGCATGGGGCCATCCTGGTCCTGCACCGTTCCCTATTCGGCCGATTTCGAGCGTTACGACGCGCATCCCAGCGGGTTTTTCGCTGGCGCGTCTCTAAAGGCGCTTGAAACTCTTGGCAGGAGAAAGGGTTACCGACTGGTGGGTTGTGATGCCACAGGAACAAATTCGTTTTTTCTGCGTGACGATATCCATGCGCCGAACGTTCTGACGCTGACGGCCGAAGAAGCCTTCAAACCGCACGCTAACTGGATCGGCCGTGGCATCTCCGAGGCCGAGCAGCTTGAGATTATGCGCTCCATGCCATACGTCGACGTTTAAACGTTGTAAGCACTGCCGATTTCGAGACCCACACCAAACACCAGCCGCGGCGGCGGGCTGGCGGTACCCATACGAGGAGAAATTTATTGAGTCGGCGTGAACTGAGATGACGAAAAAGAGTCTGATTCCCTTCTATGGTGCTTTGTAGGTAATATCGCAGCGTACCAAGTGCCGACAGCGCAGGTTTGTACGACACCACGCGGAAATGTAGAAACCCACCTGGCCGGCATTTTTTCAACGGTCAAAATTTCAGATCAGAATCGAATAACGCCGGGCCACCCACATCGGCCCTCATCTCGTTACCTACGGTGGTATTAATCATGCAGGAAACATTCCTGAACGCAATGGACGTCGTGCAGTTCATGTCAGCACTGCTGGTGCTGCTACTCGGTCTTGGCTTACTCACTGTGATATTCATGTACATTGCCGATGTAACGCAGAAGAAAAGCGCCATTCGCCGCAACTTCCCGGTCATCGGTCGCTTTCGATACTTTTTCGAGAGTCTTGGTGAATATTTCCGCCAGTATTTTTTCGCTCAGGATCGCGAGGAAATGCCATTCAACCGCGCACAGCGATCCTGGGTCTATCGGGCCGCGAAAGGCATCGACAACACGATCGCTTTCGGTTCGACCCGAGACCTGAGGCCTTCGGGCACGATTATTTTCGTCAACTGCCCCTACCCTGTTCTGGAAAGGGACATTGCGCCAGCCTCGGCGAAGACAATTGGCCCATACGCCCGCGAGCCTTACACAACCAATTCGATATTCAATGTTTCTGCCATGAGCTTCGGTGCCATTTCGAAACCAGCGGTCCTTGCACTGTCCAAAGGCTCAGCGATGGCCGGGAACTGGATGAATACCGGTGAAGGGGGGCTCTCCCCGTACCAC
>CAYUOY010000329.1:0-2045 GCA_964446495.1 uncultured Woeseiaceae bacterium
CATCGGCCGGCTTTGGAGTTGGATGCGTAGGTTGATGTTTTGGCTGGGCGTGTTTGCGGGTTGGCGTCTGTGGTAGGCATCCGCTCACTCGGAGGGCCTTGACTCGATCGCGGATGCATACCACAGACACCGACCCGCCCGGGTTTTTCGACAGTTTTTGGGTGGTAGGTTTTTTGCGTAATCGCGAACTGCAGCATGGTATGGTTTGGGGCATTGGCAGAGCATCGTCTGTATGAAGGCATTGCGGCGGGATATTCTTGAAAAGTTGATCGGCGGTTCGGCGGAGCCGTTGTTGCTGGCGCGAATCGATAGTGCAGACTGGCCGGTGGTCCTTGCCAACGCCGCGTTTGCCGCCATTTCAGGGGATTCCGATGCCCTCGGTCAGCCGCTGGCCGATGTCGTCGAAGCGGTGGTCGGTCGGGATTTGGCTCTGGAAGTCAGTGAATCCATTCGATCCGGTGATGAAAGCTCGATTCCGGTTGAAGTTCGTGGAAAAGAGTTCTTGCTGTCGCTCAGTCCCGTCGCAGCAAGCAAGGCTGGTGCCGGTCAGTACTACGCCCTCTATTGGCGGATTACCACCGGTTACGGGGTCTCCACTCGTGCACAGGAGACTCACCAGGCGCTGGTCAATGCCAAGCGCCGCATCCGGGATCTGTCTCGCGATGACCCGGTCACCGGCCTGTTGAATTCAGCCGCATTTCTTGAAGTCCTCGCCCATGACTGGTCTGTGGCCCGTCGGGAAAAAACCAGTCTGACGTTAGTGGCCTTTTCGCTGGACCATTTTGACGAATACTTGCACGTTTTTGGCCGGCATGCGGCGGACTCCTGCTTAAGGCGCGTTGCACAGGCGGTTCGCCGTTGTTTGCGTCGTGCCAGTGATGTCGCCGCATTCGTTGAGGGTGAGAACGGCAGCAGGATGGTGGTGCTTTCGCACGCTTCTGAAGAGGCCGGAGTGCAGGAATTTGCGTCGCGTATCAGTCAGTCGGTCAAGGAACTCGGACTACATCATCCGCGATCGCGGGCTTCCAAGTACGTTACGGTCTCATTCAATATCGCGAAAATGAATGCCGCTGAAGGTGGCAATGATGCTGAAGAGTTTCTACAGGAGGCCCTGCGATCCTGAGTCTGTCGTCAGGTAGCGTCGAGCCGTTCGGTTGTGAGGGAAGCTGGATCGGGCTGTTGCTCCGGTTCCTCAAGTCCTTCTTCATCTTCTTCGGCCGGTTTCTCAAAACGCCCGATCTTCGCCACGATGCCGAATTTTGGATGATCAAAATATCGCAGATCGTCCGTCTCTACGATTCGATTCTCCGAGATGCGGTAGTACAAAGCAGGTAGCGATGCGGCCGAATAGATGGGGTAGCCAAATTCATCCAGGTAGCCACGGTCGAATGGTTCTGTCGAGCTTTCGTCATCCGGGTTCGCTGGCAGAGGCGATTCGCCTTCCATCGTAACGTCGACGACAAGATGCAGGAAACGGCTGAGATATAGTTTCAGATTGCCCTCGAAGGTAAGCGGTAAATTGCCCAGGCGTCGCAGACGTATCGAGGGGGTTTCTGCTTCGGCAAGGGTTGCCTGAGTCCAGCCTGCCCACAGAACCGGTTCATAAGCATCGAGCAGGATGAGTTTGTCGTGGATATCCACCATGGTCAGTTCGTCGGGCATCATGATACGCAGATCGATACGGTCGCCGGCAACGAGTTCGACCAGTTCCTGATTTTCAAAATCTTCCAGCAGATCACCGAATGCAGGTACCGCATCCTCGCCGGAGTCGTCCAGGGGAACGAGTTCTGAATCTGGCGCTGTTTGCGGGTCCTCCATGGAGTCAACCAGCGGGTCCCCATTCAGCAGCGGCTCGGGCGTGGGTTCGAGTGGAAAATCCGACGGAACCTCGACCGGATCCGGAATAAAGATCTCACTGCCGGCAGACGTGTTGCGCGCGTAGGAGAAAACGATAATCTCCACGGAATACCGTCGCAATTCCTGCGCGTCCTCCATCTCCTGGTCGGCAGGCTCCTGCGCCGCGACATTCGACAGGAAAAAGATAC
>CAYUOY010000330.1:0-2019 GCA_964446495.1 uncultured Woeseiaceae bacterium
GACATTGGCTCTTCCTTTTTGTGCACCGTTTGTGACGGTGGACCGGAAAGCCTGCGACGACGCCGCTTTCCAGTTGTTCCTGCACCCCTTTATCGACGGCGCCAATGTACTCTTTTGGCACGACACCACCAACAATTGAATTGACGAACTCATACCCTTCGCCTGGCTCCCGGGGTTCAAGCTTCAGATAGACATGCCCATACTGGCCACGACCACCGGACTGGCGTACGAATTTTCCTTCTTGCTCGACCGTCTTGCGCAGGGTCTCTCTGTACGCGACTTGCGGTTTACCCACATTGGCCTCGACCGTAAATTCGCGCTTCATGCGATCGACAATAATATCGAGGTGCAATTCGCCCATACCGGAGATGATCGTCTGGCCGGAGTCCTCGTCAGTGTGGATGCGGAAAGACGGGTCTTCTTTCGCCAGCTTTTGCAAGGCAATGCCCATTTTTTCCTGGTCAGCGTGTGTCCGGGGCTCTACCGCGACCGAAATAACCGGTTCCGGGAATTCCATCCGTTCCAGCGTGATCAGATGCTTCGGATTCACTAACGTGTCTCCGGTCGTTACATCTTTGAGCCCGACGGCCGCCGCGATATCACCGGCGCGCACTTCTTTTATCTCTTGTCGATCGTTCGAGTGCATTTGCAAGATTCGACCGATTCTTTCTTTCTTGCTTTTGACCGGGTTGTAAATGGTGTCACCGGAGTTCAGCACACCCGAGTAAACGCGAAAAAAGGTCAGATTACCGACGAATGGGTCTGTGGCGATCTTGAATGCCAGCGCGGCAAAAGGTGCCTTGTCATCGGCAGGCCGTTCTCCGGCGGAGCCGTCGTCAAGCACACCGGTAATAGCTGGTACATCGAGCGGCGATGGCATGTAATCGATGACACCGTCCAGCATGGCCTGAACACCTTTGTTCTTGAACGCCGACCCACAGGTCGCGACCACGACTTCACCTGCCAGGGTACGCGCGCGCAGTCCTTCACGAATCTCTTCGGCCGTCAATGTACCGCTCTCGATAAAGTTCTCGAGCAAGTCCTCGTTTGCTTCCGCTGCCGCCTCGATCATCTTTTCGCGCCAGATTTCGGCTTCCGCCAGAAGCTCATCGGGAATGTCACGGATTTCATGGTTTGTACCCATGTTCTCCTCTTCCCAGTAAATCGCCTTCATATTGACCAGATCAATGACGCCGGCAAACTCATCTTCGGCGCCAATCGGCAATTGTATCGGCACGGCATTTGCGCCAAGGCGTTCCCTGGCCTGCTCTACAACACGCAGGAAACCGGCGCCGATTCGATCCATCTTATTTACGAAGATCATGCGCGGCACGTTGTACTTGTTGCCCTGTCGCCACACCGTCTCGGTCTGCGGCTCCACACCACCCACGGCACAAAGCACCGTCACCGCGCCGTCAAGCACTCGCAGACTCCGTTCGACTTCGATCGTGAAATCCACGTGCCCCGGTGTATCGATGATATTGATGCGGTGTTGCTCGAACTGTTGGTTCATGCCCCCCCAGAAACAGGTTGTCGCCGCGGAGGTAATGGTAATGCCGCGCTCTTGTTCCTGTTCCATCCAGTCCATCACGGCTGCGCCATCATGAACCTCACCGATCTTGTGGGACACGCCGGTATAAAACAGTACGCGCTCCGTGGTGGTCGTCTTACCGGCATCAATATGAGCCATGATGCCAATATTTCGATAACGCTCAATCGGTGTTGTGCGAGCCACGGAACTTGTCCTGAAACGTGTGCGGGGCCTACCAGCGGTAGTGCGAGAACGCCTTGTTCGCTTCCGCCATGCGGTGCGTATCTTCTTTTTTCTTGACGGCCGTGCCACGGTTATCAGCCGCATCAAGCAGCTCATGCGCCAGGCGATGTGCCATGGATTTTTCACTGCGTTTGCGAGCGGCATCAATCAGCCAGCGCATGGCAAGCGTCTGTCGTCGTGACACACGAACTTCGATGGGCACCTGGTAGGTTGCACCACCAACACGTCGGGATTTCACCTCGACC
>CAYUOY010000331.1:0-1976 GCA_964446495.1 uncultured Woeseiaceae bacterium
CTTGTTCGAGTGTCATGAACGCAGCACCGATCAGGGTAATTACGGGCGCGGTGGTATCTGGCGGAGCGACGACGTTAATCTCACGACGAACCGGTATAGCCACGTTCCCCGCGCGATCCGTCACGGAATAGGTAATCGTGTAGGTTCCGATTGTGTTGGTATCCACAGCACCCGCAGTAGCGATGTTCGTGGATATATCACCGTCCACATTATCGGTCGCGGTAGCGCCAGGATCATTAAACGCGGTGCCTTGTTCGAGTGTCACCGCGGCGGGACCGATCAGGGTAATTACGGGCGCAATTGTATCGACAGGCGGAGGCGGAGGTGGATCGCCAGCGCCACCTGAACCGCCGCAAGCGCTGACTGAGACCAGCAATATCGCGGATAACCACCGCAAAATGAAGTGCCGAACAGTTGTCGTTTCGTTGCTTGTATACATAATAGTGACGTCCCTGGGCAAACAGCCCGCCAACACAGCGTCGGCTTCAATAGGGACATACCGGAAACAGCCGGAAACTCACTCGTCGTGCTTCAAACTCGAAACGGAATTGCTTCGTTTTAGCCAGATGTACTGTTTCGGGTGGGTCAGTACGTATACGACGCTAATCAAGGTGAATATGGAACCCGTGATTCGATGGTAACTGCCGCATTCGAGTTCAGCGGCTTCCCCATCGGTTTCGAACTCAATGGTATTGCTGCGACACCAGTCTATTTTTAGAAATAGCTGGTGTTTTCCTGGCGGTACTTCGAGTTCAATTCGTTGCTTGTTCCTGATTGTCCCTACGATATTGCCGTTCAGAACCAGTTTGTAGGTTCGAAACCCATCTGATACTCCGAGGTCACGCCGTCGTACTACAACGACATTCTTGCCAGGCTCGCTCATCAGGCATTCTCCATGGAGAGACGGTACTCAACAACGAATAAAGCGTTGGCGTTCAGACCGACATCCACCACCAGCGCCCGGTTAAAAGTGTCGGGTAATCTCAGGCCGTATCATTTAGCGCCTATGCATTTCGCGACCTTTTTTGGGGCGCGCCGCTGCTTCTTTTAGCTGACTACGATTTGCGTTTTCATGGGCCTGATCGAGCTTATGCGCTCTGCGAGCTTCATCTGGATTGGTAGCAGCCTTCTTAAGTTGCCCACGATTTGCGTTTTCATGAGCCTGATCGAGCTTATGCGCTCTGCGATCAACTACTTGATGATTAGGATGGCCCGCTGGGTTTTGAGTGCCCGTATCACCAACAGGAGTGCCCGTACCACCGCCAACTGTTCCTAAATGCTCCGGGGGCTTTTCAAGCTCATTTGAAGGAGTGCCGGGTTGAACGGCGTGACCTGCCTGAGCAGGTATTGCTTCAGTGCCCCCGCCCCTACAACAAATTGGGTCATTCCTTGGCATTCCTGAGTCACCAGAAGCGGGAGGCGATGTTGCATCATTAGTATCAGGCTCAACCGGTGGTTGAGATACAGCAGCACTTGAAATAGCGGGCAAAGTCATTAGCAATACTGCCGCAGCGGCAAGTATTTTATTCTCTATGTTTACAATATTCATACTACTACCCTCGTATTTAATTTAATTTTGATAGATGTAAGATTAGAAAAATACGATCTACTTTATGGAGAGACGATACTCAACAACGAATAAAGCGCTCGCTTTCAAGAACCACTCGAGACGCACGCTCGTACCGACCGCCTCCCGAGTAATCTTCGGCGAACTTGAACTGGCCTATGCGGCAATATTCATCGTCTCGCACCTGGTATTTAACCCAGCCAGTCGCTGTGCGGTGCGTCGGCAGATCCAGTTCATTCTTGAAGATTCGATAGTTGCTGGAGAACATTCCTGCCTTGATAATCCTCGCATTGGGGTACCATCGCTTGATGCGCGCCTTTCCCAGTGTCAGCCCGTACGACGGCACCACCGACGTGTTGTCCGGGTTTTTGTCCCGGTCCAGATTTGCAGTGATATTTCTGCGATTTTC
>CAYUOY010000332.1:0-1967 GCA_964446495.1 uncultured Woeseiaceae bacterium
GCCGGCGATACAGGAACAATTCGATCAGATCCCCTGCCACAGCACCCGCCGCTACCCCCAGAATCACCGCCAGCCATATCGGCACCCCAAGCCAGGTATTCGCGGCATAAGCAGCATACGGCGCGATCAGAAAAAGACCCGCGAAAGCGATGTGAAATACCCGTACAGATCGGTACACCAGGCCGAACGCGCAGGCCAGCAGGGCGAACAGTGCACCATTCACAAGGCCATTGGCGAGGAGTTGGAGTAATAAGTCCATCAGATCACGCTACTTTTGTTTTATGCGCAAACCACGCCGTCACTTGAGGAAATTCGGCAGCGAGTGCTTCGTGTTCAACCAGTACCTTGCGCATTCTTCGCCCGATGGCAAAGCGGTCGGTGTAGCCAAGTAGTTTGGCAAGTTGAGTCTTATTCTGTGCCTGGTTCTCCTTAATTGCTCGCTCAACCAGCGCCACCTCGGCCCGTGCCACCTGGTAACGGTAATTCCAGCTGCCAGTCCCAGGCTCATTGCCAGCGTGCTGCCACAGGTTTGCCGGCAGATGCTCCGCCTCTAATTCCTCACCACCCGCTATCATTGTCTGAATTGCCGCATATTCCACGGTGTTTCGCAGCTCAATCAGGTTGCCGGGCCAGGAATATGCTTCAAGCAACCCGAGCGCATCTCGGGCAATTGTCCGGGCTGAGGTCTTGCCACCCTGACGGAACGCTTGCAGGTAGGATGCCGCCAGCAGCGGAATATCCTCGCGCCGGTCTCGTAGAGGCGGCAGGTAGATTTCAATCAGGCGGTCAGCGGTTCCTTTCCGTTGCAGTGAATCCGCGACTTCGACCGCCGTATCCGGTAGGGCACTAACCACCAACTGGAGATCAAGCGGGATTGGAGGGTCGCAGGTATCAAGCAGACGTTTTAACAATGTGTCACCAATCCTTTCACGTAGATCCGGGGCCAAATCAGCTATGCCGTCCAGAAAGAGTACCCCTCCGTTTGTTTGTTCAAATAACCCCTTGCGTCTAGGTGTTCCGTCATGCGGAGCTACGCCAAAGAGCGTTTTCTCAATATCCTCGCCGGTTCGGGAGAATCCGGCAGCGGTGACCAGTGGCGCTGTGGCCCGTGTCCGGCTTTGGTCATGGATTGCCTGTGCAATCAACGCATGCTCGGTTCCTCGTTCCCCGGTTACCAGCACCATGCTTTCCGGATCGTTTGCCGCTTTGCGAACCTGTTCTGCGGCCCGTTGCACGGCTGGATTCAGACCGGAAAGCGCAAGGGGATCGCCTCTCGGCAACCGGCTCTGCAATGCGGCCAGATGGCGTCGTATCCGAGCCTGTTGCAGCATCGCTTCCACCATCCGGGCCAGCAGTTCAGGGGTGAACTCCTGTTTGTGCAGAAACATCAGTGCCCCGGCTTCCGCCGAGTCCAGCACCGCATCCGTATCGCCGTAGGCCGAAACCATGATTACCGGCTGCAACTCATCGTAGGCGAGAATCTCTCGCAATAGCTGCAAACCCTCCCGCCCGGTCTCCAATCGCATGTCGAGGATGACCAGATCGTAAGTATAGGGTCGGAACAGGTGTCGAAATTCCGCTTCCGAAGCCGCTTCTGTGATAGAAAACGCACGCCCGAGCGTTTTTACTACGGAAGATCGAAAATCGGCACTATCATCGACTAAAAGTATTTTTCTTGCACGCATCGTGATGATAGTCTATCGTATGAGGTAAATTAGTCAAGCGAGGCCGTCATGAGTAAATTAAAAGTCCTGATTGGGGTGGTTGTCCTTTTCATGCTCGTTGGTGCAATACTTATGCTGCAAGAGGGCGGCGATACATTGCCCAAGCAAGGCACGGCCTCGCCTCAGCAAAGTATTAGGATTGGTGCGTTGCTCCCACTTACCGGTGAAGCAGCCTCTTATGGTGAGGATTGTCGTCGCGGAATCGAACTGGCATTGCTGGATGCAAAACAGAAATATCAACAG
>CAYUOY010000333.1:0-1962 GCA_964446495.1 uncultured Woeseiaceae bacterium
CGAAGGTCATGCCCGGGACCAAATTAGCCTCCATAAAAAAGCATTGTCCGCTTGCATTGGTCTTGATATCGATACGCCCGAAGTCCCTGATACCGAGCGCTAGAAAGACATCGCTCGCCATCTGTCTGACGTTATTCGTTATTTCGCCGTCTTCCGCTTTTTTGAGTTCTTCCGAATCATCTTGCTTGGCTTTCTCTCCGAGAATTCGCAAGCCATTGCCTGACTGCACGGGCACAACTTCGATGGGTGAGATGAGAAGGTCACCCTGGAGTGTTTTGATGACCGCAACGGTATATTCCGGGCCATCCAGATATTCTTCGGCAAGTATTGGGATATCGAATGCGTCATTCAGCGACAGCACTTTACCTTCGAAATCAGCAAAATTGGTGACGAAAGATAAATCGTCAATGCCATTGCCATTCGCGGAATCGGAGGGTTTTAGGAACAACGGAAACGCGATCGGTAGTTCGGTATCGCTACTATACTGCCCCGGGGTCGCGGTAAAGTAATTTGCCGTTCTGATGCCTTTTTCGCGCAGGTGGACCTTGGCCAGAACCTTGTCTGAGTCAAACTTCAGAACGTCTCTTGATGAGCCCGAGAAATTGATGTCGTGATTCGCGAAATATTCGGATAGCCAAATGTCGTCTTCATTGGGAATGGCAAGATACTTTACCGCCAGAATGGACAGATCCGGTTTCCGTCTCACAATTTCATCCAGATCCTCCCTCGTTTGGCACACATTTAACGTGGCTTCATGGCCCATCCTTTTGATTGCATCAAAAATGCTGGCGCAGGCTTTCAGTGCGCCGAACCCCGTCTCCTTAAAGCCTTCGTTGCGGGTCGTAATGATTTCTATTTTCATGCATTTCTCGTGGATCAACATCTGCAAAGGTTGACCGGGCAGGGGCGCCCTCAAGCGGAAGGCAGCGACAAAGTGGCTGACTTTCCTCAATTCGAAGAATGGCAGGTTATAAAGAATCGGTAGGTGACGAACAGAATGTCAGAAGCGATTACGCAGCTGATGCGCGCAATGTTACACCTTGATCTTAGTCTTACAGAGATTACAGAATTTTGCTAGCCCAGCGCGGACTTATATAATCTGTCCTCGACCTGTTCAAATCGCAGTCGAACCTGGAAGTCCGCGCTCTGTATGACCTGGCGGCTGCTATTCAAAAACGCGTTCGATCACCGTCAATCGGTCCAGTTCCTGTGCACTTATACTGACAAACTCAGCTGACGGCGTCCTGATATCCCCAAGTCTTGAAAAAAGAGCGTGGGAGTCTGTCAGAATGCGGAATAGCGGACATTACTAAATTACGCCTACAGCTTTAAAGCGTATAATATATATTATGTTAAATAGAAGATTAGATTGACCTGGGGCGTCTGAATGCGGATTCACCGCAATCGTCTATTTGAACTGGTACGTCGCTGACAGCGTGCCGATTAGGACGCCATCCAATGCGTCAAGCGTCTCTACCTCAAGACGCATACCGAATGCTGTTCCGGTCTCCCAGGCGACCCCCAGTCCGAAAGCCAGATCCGAATTCGTTTCGTTCGACGTCTCGACGCCATCAGCGGTAACCGTGCCATCCCAAAAGTACAGACTGCCTTTTCCGTAGATGTCCCAGTTGTTGTGAATCGGCAGGTAGATTATTCCCGATGCGACCAACGCGGTCATATCGACCGAAACTTCTGCGCCGGCCGTACGTTCCTCGACATCTCCAATATCGACATAGGCCGCCTCAAATCCAAGATCGAGATTCAGGCCGAAAGGCTCAGGAAGATGTACCAATCGATAGCCGGCCATGGCACGATAATTAAATGACTGGCCGCTCACGGTTGTTGATCCGTCGCGAGTGTCAATTTTGCTGGCACCAGCGCCGACGCCGATATACGGGCCACTGGTTTTCATCCATGTAAAACAATAAAAAATCTGTGACGGAACAGAACCGGACACGGTCA
>CAYUOY010000334.1:0-1911 GCA_964446495.1 uncultured Woeseiaceae bacterium
GCCCTAAGTCGGCAACTGGCAGAGCTTGACCAACTTGAGACGGCCACATTGCTGGAAAACAGCCTGCTTGGCCGCGCCGGAAGATTCGTTGCACCCGTATTTGCACCACTGGGATGGGACTGGAAAATCTCCGCCGCCGTTATCGCGGGATTTCCGGCTCGCGAAGTTGTCATCGCCGTACTTGGAACAATCTATGCCGTTGGCGATGCTGAAACGAATGAGAACGCGCTCGTCACCCGCCTGAGAGCGGCACGGCACGATGATGGGTCGCCTGTATTTACACTACCCGTCGTTATGGGATTGTTGATTTTCTATGTCTTTTGTTTGCAATGCATCGCGACAATTGCTGTCATGTACCGGGAAGCCACTGTTTGCCTGGGTCTATATGACGGGCCTCGGTTACACCGGTGCATTTCTTGTCTACCAACTGGGGAGCTGAATAGCGGATAGCTCAATGGCGATCGGCACGCAAGAAATCTTCGCGATCATTATCGTTATCGCTGTCGTTGGCTTTACGCTGTATCGGCGGCTACGCAAAAAAGGCTCATCGGCCAACGCGTGCTCCGGCTGCGAAAGCAACTCATCAATAAGTTCAAACGAAAAACCTCTGCGCTTCTTCAAAAAACAACGCTGACAGACAGGCACCGCTGATCGTGTGACACAGTTCACACAACCTTCTCACCCTGTACGTCACGACAGCCATTTGTGCGCAATCCCGACCACACTGTGGGTTACGGACCACTCGCAAGTTTTACAAAATCTTCAGATGTGCGGTCAATCACATCTTTCCGGGCACAAACCATGTGGACTAGTCGCTATGACTGTCCGGAGGGGTCCGGGCAGTCCTTCTACTCTGCATTGTTGCAACGGGATTGAAGAAAATGGACGCAAGCAAGCGACCGAAATGCATTCGGCTATTACAAACTGCCTGTCTTTTAATCGGCCTGATCGCCGTCTCAACACAGGCGGCAACATCATTCAGCTCCGAAACCGAGGACTTGATTGGCCTGAGCCTCGAAGAACTGCTTCAGGTAACTGTCACATCGGTATCGCGCAAACCGCAATCACTATCGACGGCGGCGGCGGCGATTTTCGTCGTCACTCAAGATGACATTCGTTCGTCCGGCGCCAGAACCATACCCGATGTGCTACGCATGGTGCCCGGCATACAGGTCGCACAAGTCGACTCAAGCACGTGGGCAGTAACGGCGCGAGGATCCAATGGAATTTTCGCCAACAAGCTGTTGGTGTTGATGGATGGAAGAACGCTGTATGACCCGGAGTTTTCAGGGGTCTATTGGGATATTCAAGACACCACTCTTGCTTCGATTGAACGAATCGAAGTAATCCGTGGTCCCGGAGCAGCGCTGTGGGGCGCCAACGCGGTCAACGGCGTCATTAACATTATTACCAAGAACACCAAAACTACGCATGGACTCAGTGTGGCGGTTGCAGCAGGCACATCAGCAAATTTTGAAACCAACGTGCAATGGGGTGGCGCCATCGGTGACAGCTTCGACTACCGCATCTTCGGCAAGTATTTTTCACGCGATGGGTTTGCACCCACACAAAACGGACAAACATTCGATGACTGGGACATGGGACGGATTGGCGGACGGCTGGATTGGTTGGTCAGTGACTCAGACACGCTGACCTTAACGAGTGAGTACTACGACGGATCCGTTGGCCAGAATGTGCTGAGAAATTCACTGAATCCGCCCTCTTCGATCAGCACGAACATCGACCGTAAACCTTCCGGCGGCTTCGTTAACATCGATTGGAAGCACTCGTTCTCCGATAGGTTCAATCTCGAAATAAAAATGTTTTATGACTATCGTAAGACGAGAGAGCTTGCGACGGAAAAGAAACAGAAAATATTCCGTTGGGCAATTGAAGTTGGAATTCAGTATA
>CAYUOY010000335.1:0-1888 GCA_964446495.1 uncultured Woeseiaceae bacterium
TCCGCAACTGCCAATGCTTGGGCAATATATTTTTCGCTGAATAGCGAGGATGATGGTGTTAGTTGACAGTTTGCGCTCGATCGCAGAGAAATTTAATGAATGTGTTGCGTCGATCCATTGAGATCACCTCCTGAAAGCGGACATTGAGCTGCTAAACTTCAGAGTGACCGCTAATTACCCAAAACGGACATCGAATTGGTATTGCCTACACCGTCCAAGACGACGTAGATGCAACAGATGGGATTAGACAGATGAGCATTGTTCCACACTATAGAGCAGCTCGACTCACCTGGGCGTTATTGCTCTTGATTCCCGCTGTCGGCATTGGTCAAAATCAAATCTCCGATACTGCACTGGAACACGCGAAAGAGCTGCTGCGGTCGACGCCGCTGATCGATGCGCACAACGATCTGCCGTGGCTGATTCGTGAGGAAACCGGCGGTGACGTACCAGCGTTCCGACTCGGACGCGAGAATGACTTTGATACCGACATTCCCCGACTGCGCAAAGGATTGGTTGGTGCACAGTTCTGGTCAGTGTGGATTCCCGGCGATACGGCTCCTGCCGACCGCAGACGCATGCAGCTGGAGCAGATCGATACTGCGCGTCAAATCACTGATACCTATCCCGACACATTTGAACTTGCGTTAGTTGCCGATGATATCGAGCGAATTTTTAACCAGGGCAAGATTGCATCATTGATAGGCATGGAGGGTGGCTATGGCCTGAACAATTCACTCGACTCGATACGGGAGTTCTACCGGCTGGGTGTCCGATATATGACGCTGACCCACAACGTCACTACGGACTGGGCTGATGCGGCGCTGGGCGAGCAACGCCATGGCGGTCTGACCGCATTTGGCCGCGAATTGGTACGCGAAATGAATCGCACCGGAATGATGGTAGATGTCGCGCACACGTCTCCCGCCACAATGCACCAGACACTTGATGTAACACGATCCCCGGTTATCTGGTCGCACGCCGCTGCCTTGGCGCTGGTTGATCACCCTCGAAACGTTCCGGATGATGTGATGTCCCGACTCCCCGAAAACGGCGGCGTGGTCATGGTGACATTCATACCATCATTCCTCTCCAAGGAGGTTTGGGAAATGGAAGAAGGTTTATGGGCAACAGACGCCGCTATCGAGACCGTCCGGGAGTACCGAGAAGTCTGGACGGCCTACGATGCCGAATACGGAGCGGTCCGTGCATCGATTGACGATGTAGCCGACCACATTGAGCACGTCCGTGACGTCGCTGGAATTGACCATGTAGGAATCGGAAGCGATTTCTGGGGCATGCCCGATATGCCGATTGGACTGGAAGATGTTTCAGGATTCCCGAACTTGTTTGCCGTTCTGATTCAGCGCGGGTGGAAGGATGAGGAATTGCGAAAGCTCGCCGGAGAGAATTTGTTGCGTGTAATGCGTCGGAATGAGGTTGTAGCGCAAGAGCTGCAGCAAGATTCCCCACCATCCGACGCAACTATTTCTGAGCTCGATAGATCGGAATAGCATAGACACCAATTCGTGCAATCCCTGCGTCCAAATTCCGCTATTAGCCGAGGCTGTGTGAAAACTCTGCACCCGGTTTAATCGTGCTTTCCGGTAAGAGTATGCACAATGAGCGTTTTTATCGAAGGCGAAGACCGAACACAGGCGACCCTATTTCCCGAGCGCGTTGATGATTACGTTGCTGAAGATCATAAGTCGGGACAGCCACTATTCGTGAGCTGTATTTCTAGCACGTTTTCATTGAAGTGAACGAAGTCTTTATGATCGTCAAAAAGTCTTTAACTAATTGTTTTTTCGTGATTTTTTCGACTTTTTCGCATATAATAACAGGTCTCTTTTCCCTCACAAGGACGTGTCATGAGCCCTGCCAATTC
>CAYUOY010000336.1:0-1882 GCA_964446495.1 uncultured Woeseiaceae bacterium
AAGGTAATAAGATGCCAAGAAGAAGAGAAGTCCCGAAACGTATTATCCTTCCAGACCCCAAGTTTGGAAGTGAGAAGTTGGCTAAGTTCATCAATATGGTGATGAAAGCAGGAAAGAAAGCTGTAGCCGAACGGATCCTTTATGACGCTCTTGATCGCATTAGCGAGAAAGCTGGTGGTGATCCATTAGAGGTCCTGGATAAAGCAATGGAAAATGTTGCGCCTATGGTTGAGGTTAAGTCTCGCCGTGTAGGTGGTGCTACATACCAGGTGCCAATCGAAGTTCGCGCAACTCGTCGCCAGGCATTGGCTATGCGTTGGCTTATAGATGCAGCTCGTAAGCGCGGTGAAAAATCCATGCAGTTGAAGCTTGCAGGTGAGTTGATGGATGCATCAGAGCAACGTGGCAGTGCAGTTAAGAAGCGTGAAGATACGCATCGTATGGCTGAAGCAAATAAGGCATTTGCTCATTACCGCTGGTAGTGTTCATTCGCTGATTTAATGGGGAGTTAGAAAGGTGGCCCGCACGACCCCAATAGAAAGATATCGCAATGTTGGCATTATGGCTCACATTGATGCGGGCAAAACAACAACAACGGAACGAGTGTTGTACTACACGGGTATCTCTCACAAGATAGGTGAGGTGCACGATGGTGCTGCCACCATGGACTGGATGGAGCAGGAGCAGGAGCGAGGCATTACTATCACTTCTGCTGCTACTACATGCTTCTGGCAGGGAATGGATAAGCAGTTTGAGCAGCACCGGATTAATATTATTGATACACCGGGGCACGTTGATTTCACAATTGAAGTTGAGCGCTCGTTACGTGTTCTGGATGGTGCGGTCGCTGTTTTCTGTGCGGTAGGTGGTGTTGAGCCGCAGTCAGAAACAGTATGGCGGCAGGCAAATAAGTATCATGTTCCGAGAATGGTCTTTGTTAATAAAATGGACCGTTCTGGCGCAAACTTTATACGTGTTGTTGAGCAGATTAAGGATCGATTAGGATCAAACCCAGTACCTATGCAAGTAGCTATAGGTGCCGAAGAAGATTTCGCAGGTGTTGTTGATCTAATCAAGATGAAAGCGATTCATTGGAGCCCGGATGATATGGGTGTCACATATGAAGAGCGAGATATTCCTGCTGAGTTACAGGCAGAGTGTGAAAAATGGCGCGAGCATATGATGGAATCTGCTGCCGAAGCCAATGAAGAATTAATGGATAAGTACCTGGAAACGGGTGAGTTATCCACAGAAGAAATAAAAAAAGGTATTCGCGTACAGACGTTGAATAATGAGGTTGTGCCGGCATTTTGCGGTAGTGCGTTCAAGAACAAGGGCGTGCAGGCCATGCTGGATGCTATCGTTGATTATATGCCTTCACCCGTTGATGTGCCTGCTATTAAGGGTGTCAATGAGGATGAATCAGAAGGTGAGCGTCATGCTTCGGATGACGAGCCGTTTTCGGCGCTGGCCTTTAAAATTGCAACAGACCCCTTTGTGGGTAATCTGGCTTTTTTCCGTGTTTATTCCGGAGTGTTGAAGTCAGGTGATGCAGTTTATAACCCGGTAAAGGGTAAAAAAGAGCGTATTGGTCGTATCGTACAGATGCATGCCAATAGCCGAGAAGAAATTAAAGAAGTATGTGCCGGTGATATTGCTGCTGCTATAGGTTTAAAGCAGGTAACCACAGGTGATACTTTATGTGATATCAAGGATGTTATTACGCTGGAACGCATGGAGTTCCCTGAACCTGTTATCTCTGTGGCTGTTGAGCCGAGAACGCAGGCAGATCAGGAGAAAATGGGTGTGGCTTTAGGTAAGCTGGCACAGGAAGATCCGTCTTTCCGTGTGCATACTGATGAAGAATCAGGTCAGACCATTA
>CAYUOY010000337.1:0-1840 GCA_964446495.1 uncultured Woeseiaceae bacterium
TTTGGCAAGAACCATCTGGGTGATCGCAACGAGTACCTGCCGACAGTGCACGGTATGGATGAATTCTACGGCAACCTGTACCACCTGAACGCCGAAGAAGAGCCGGAGAACGCAGATTATCCGAAAGACCCCAAATTCCGGGCAAAATTTGGTCCGCGTGGTGTCATGGACTGCGTTGCGACCAACAAGTTTGACAAGACAGACGAGCCACGCTGGGGCGTTGTCGGCAAACAGAAGTGCAAGGACACCGGTCCGTTAACCAAAAAACGCATGGAGACCATCGAGGAAGACCTGCTGGCACGCTCTCTCGACTTCATGGAGCGGGCCGTCAAGAAGAATAAGGATTCCAAGGAGGATGAACCGTTCTTCCTGTGGCATGTCTCGACACGTAATCATGTCTGGATCCATCTGTCAGAAAAATACAAAAATAAAACCGGGAATGGCATCTATGCCGACGGTATGGCTGAGCTTGACGATGTTACCGGAGCGTTGCTCGATAAACTCGACGAACTGAAAGTTGCCGATAACACCATCGTTATCTTCTCGACAGACAACGGTGCTGAAATATTCACCTGGCCGCAGGGTGGCAATCATCCGTTCAAGGGTGAGAAGGGTCTGACCAACGAAGGTGGCTTCCGTGTGCCGCAGCTGGTGCGCTGGCCGGGTAAGATCAAGCCGGGAACGATCATCAATGACATCTTCGCACATGAAGACTGGATGCCCACGTTGCTGGCAGCGGCAGCAGGCAAAGACACCGATATTCAGGCGAAGCTTAAGAAAGGCGGTGTTAAAGCTGACGGCAAGACCTTCAAGGCGCATCTGGACGGGTATAACCAGATGGACGTGCTGACGGGTAAAGGTCCGGGCACGCGCAACGAAATCTTCTACTTCAGTGGTGATGGCGATTTAAACGCTATTCGGGTCGGTGAATGGAAAATCACATTTACGGAAATGTGGGGCAATCTGCCGACGGCTTGGCACAAGACGCCGAGCTGGCCATTGATCACAAACTTGCGCCGTGATCCCTACGAGCGCTTTCATGAGCAATCCGATATGTACACAAAATGGTGGGCGGACCGGATGTACCTGATGGTGCCTGCGCAAGAGGTTGTTGGAAAACAGCTGGCGACCTTGAAAGAGTTTCCACCGGCCCGGGGTTCGAGTCTGAGTCTTGGCAAGTTGATGGATAGAATTACCTGGGCTACTTCAGCGACCAAATAAGGTCTTGTAGCTGGCGTTAATGAAGCGGCGAGGTGCAACAGGAAGCCCCTCGCCGTAGCCCAATAAACTAGCCGAAATGTCGGGTTTGAAGTGGCAGGGTCGAATTTATTCGACCCTGCTTGGCATGATGCAACATCGAAGCACCCTGAGGAACAATACTGTTGAAGAATAAAACAAGCGAGATTTTTCTGTCTGCACTGCTGTCGTTATGTGCAGTACTGCTCACCACCCATGCCTGGGCGCAGGATAACGTAACACCCGCCGAGGCAAGAAAGATCGCCAAGGAAGCTTATATTTTCAATTATCCTCTGGTGATGATGTACCACACGATGTATTTACAGGCGATAGACACAAAGTCAAAGTCATACAGCGGCGGTTTCGGCAAGTGGTTACATCTGGGCACCTCGTCGCCGAAAGATACAGATATCGTATCGCCGAACAACGACTCGCCCTATTCATATTCCTGGGTAGATACACGTGCTGAACCTTGGGTACTGACGATGCCGAAAATTGAAGCGAAACGTTTCTATACCAGCCAGTGGGATGACCTATGGGGCTTCGTACTCGACAATCCAGGATCGGTTGAAGATGGTAATGATGGTGTCAGTGTATTACTGGC
>CAYUOY010000338.1:0-1816 GCA_964446495.1 uncultured Woeseiaceae bacterium
GTGGCGGGCGGTGGTGACACGCTGGCGGCCATCGATAAGTATGGTGTGGCCGACAAAATATCGTACATATCGACGGGCGGTGGTGCTTTTCTCGAGTTTGTTGAGGGTAAAAAATTGCCGGCGGTCGCGGTACTTGAGCAACGCGGCAATACACCAGAGAAATTCTGATCAATCCAGGAGCATCTCTTACCTGCGTCGTCCAGAATTAATCGGAGGCTCCCTGGCTCCAGGGACCTGTGATGGCCAGCGTCAGCCCGCGATGCTGAATGTTGACGAACATGATGGTGCCATCCGGTGAGAAGCAAACGCCGGCCAGCTCGGAACTGGTATAGGCATTGTCGGCCAATTCATATTGTTCACCATTTGGGCGAATCCCGATCAGGCCGCAATGGCTGGGAGTATCCTCACAGACAATCAGGTCGCCCCACGGGCTCATGGTCAGGTTGTCCGCGTGTTGCAGCAGACTGTCTTCACGCGATTCCGCCAGCAGTCGGATATGACCGGGATTGTTTTCCTCAGCGGGAGAACCGTCCGCCAGGCTTAGTCGATACTCGAAGACCTGCCCGCTGATATTGGGCCCGCCGTAGGTGGCTGTCATGAATACGCTACCTTCCGCATAACAGAGGCCTTCGCCGCGGGCAAAGCGCGCGGCTCCTGCCTCGAATCCTCGCAGGCGCAAATCGTCCGCATCGGTATCCACATCAGAAAGGTCGACCCAGTGGGTCTCCATCCATTTGCCTTGCTGCATGGACGGCGGCTGGTTCCAGTTGCGCGTATCGAAGGATGGATTCCCGGCCATTGCGAGTGCCTGCAAGCGACCACCGCGCACCAGGTCACCGGGAACGTTCGGTAAATAGCGATACAAAAGACTGCGGTGCCGGTCCTCGGTCAGGTAAATAACACCGGAAGCCGGATTCACGGTGGCCGCTTCATGCTTGAATCGCCCCATGCTGCGCAGCGGAACAGGCGTCAGGGCATGTGTTGCCGCAGCGGGCACTTCGAACACGTAGCCGTGTCGTTTGTCGCGATGTACAACGGACAGAAACTCATACGCCACTCCGGGATTGCCAAAGCTCTCTTCGCAACTTAGCCAGCTATTCCACGGCGTCGGGCCACCGGCACAGTTGAGTTCCGTGCCGATGAGGCTGAGATGTCGGTGGACGGTTTCTCCCGTGGCCGGGTTGAAAACGATCGTCGTAGTACCACCGGTGCCGGCGGTTCGGCCACCGCCAAGGTCGTACACGAGTTCCTTATTCACCAGCTTCAGGCGCTCGTTGGAATTTCCGAATGGCCCGTATTCGGGGTTCGATGGGCGATTTTCGTGATTGCAGACAATATCGAGGTTGCCGTTCTTGCCCGCGAATGCTGCCATGCCGTCAGCTCTGGCGGGCACTATCAGGCCGTCATCCATTTCGTCGCCCTGACGGGAGATGACGCGATAGGAAAATCCCTGCGGCAAACCCAGGACGCCTTCGGGATCCGTGAGAACAGGGCCAAATCCGGCCGAGGAATTCGCGTGGGCGTGTCCACAGGAGCCCGCCGCGGCAATCGCGATGCTCTGAATGAAAAGACGCCTGTTGATCATGAAATGGAGATAAATGAAGTTGTTGGCGGAACAATACCTTTTCCCTGCGGGTCTGTACCAAGAATTTGCCAATCATTTGATCAGCGTGTGCAATAATCGCCGCCATGTTACGTAGAACAAAAATTGTAGCGACGTTGGGGCCGGCAACAGACGATCCTGAAATCCTGCGGCAAATGATCAATGCCGGGCTCGATGTTGTCCGCATCAATTTTTCGCATGGAAATGCGGAGG
>CAYUOY010000339.1:0-1815 GCA_964446495.1 uncultured Woeseiaceae bacterium
ATGGGCACGATCGGCGGGAATCTCTGCGTGGACACCCGCTGCACCTATTACAACCAGACTGAGGAATGGCGTCGATCGATCGATTATTGCCTCAAGGAAGACGGTGAGATCTGCTGGGTAGCCACCAAGTCACCGCGTTGCTGGGCGCATACGGCCAGTGATTCGGCGCCAATCCTGTGTGCGCTGAATGCCGGGGTAAAACTTGTTTCAACGTCAGGGGAGCGGCAACTTCCACTGGCGAACCTGTATACAGATGATGGCATAGACTATCTGGCCAAGCAGCCTGGCGAGATTCTGACCGAGATTGTCCTGCCGAAGACAAGCGACAGCGACCACTGTCGCTCGGCTTTCTGGAAGCTCAGGCGGCGCGGTTCCATTGATTTCGCGACTGCGTCTGTTGCTGCCGCTGTGTGGATCGACGCGGGTGGAATAGTGACCCGCGCTTCGATGTACCTCGGTGCAGTAGGGTCAGCCCCAATGCCGGTTGCAAAAATCGAGTCCGTGCTGGTCGGCAAAAAAATGACTGCGGATGGGATCGCGGAAATCGCGCATGCCGCACACAAGATTGCACGGCCCCTGGACAACACGGATTTTGCACCCTCGTGGCGCGGCAAGATGACCGGGCAATACGTAACTGCCGTTCTCAGGGAGATTGCCGGCCTGCCGCCACTGCGAATGCGGCCCCGACACAGACTCGCCGTTGTCTGAGCGTCAGTCCCTGGCCGACAGCCGCCACTTTATTTCATCCGGAATCAATATTGCCCGAATTCCTCCGGACCCGTCTTCGAGGGGTTCTGCGCAGACCCGTATTTCCAGGCCCTTGGCATACAATTCGCCGTCTTTGCGCACTTCATGGACAAGGTTGAACGTTTTTCGTTTCCAGGAAGCCACGTACGTTGTGATTTCGATCGAATCTCCGAAGCGCAGCGGTTTGATGAATGTCGATCTTGCGTCGGCAATAGGCACACCGATCAGTCCGAATTCATTTTGCAGAATATCGAGCGTCAATCCCGCTTTGACAAACAAGCGCCACGCACTGGCATCGAACCAACGGAAGAAATTCGGATAGAACACAATCGCGGCAGGATCCGTATCGCCGAATTCAACAGCCACTATGAGTTTGCTTTGCATCCATCCCCTCCTTCCGGGTAACCGGGATCACCTGGAATGACGTACTTCGACTTGCCGCTTGCGCTGATCCTGATCGGCCGAATCTTGTGCACGCCCTCTGCGGCCCGCTTGCGCGCCCAGGCAAACAGATCATCGACCGAAGTCAATTCGGCCAGTGACTGAAGATTTCTCACGGTAGGAAACGGCAGTTGCAAGCTACCTTGTTGCCCTGACGACAAGGCTTCGGCCGCGCTCATCCAGCGGCTGTCGGTCAGTTCACTGCCGTCGTGGCTGACGCTCTGCCCCGCGGGCATCTCGGCAAGAAAGAAACGCGTCGACCATCTTTTTGGCCGGTGCAGCGGCGTCTCCCAGTGGGCGAAGTAGTGGAGTGCACCGCACGCCATGCTCAGCCCCCTGCTACGCATGAACTCCGACCAGGGGAGCACCCGGCGATCAACTTGCACACGGTCCTCCTGCGAAACAGAATCGCCAGCGACCCATTCACCACGCTTGTCTCGTGCCAACAGGATGCCGGTTTCCTCGAACAACTCTCTGATAACGGCAACGTAATAATCCAGGCCGCCTGCGCTCACTCCGAGCATAGTATCGGCCTCCTCGGCAGACAGGTTCTGGCAGAAAGCATGTGCGAGACCTTCGTCAGCGTCGACGACACCCCCCGGAAATGCATAGCTGTCACCGAAAACA
>CAYUOY010000340.1:0-1795 GCA_964446495.1 uncultured Woeseiaceae bacterium
TCAGAGTTAATGGTGTTTTTAAGTTGGTAAGTGATTCTGACCGCCTGCAGAACCAGCTGCGAGGCCCACCGAAGTGGTAATGGTCTTGGGACACCGACCCCGTCTCCGGGCCTGCCTGATCGCAGGCATGCCGGGATATCCTGATGGATAGCGCCCGGACAACCACCTGGCTCGAGCGGCAGCCGCAATCCAAAGCAGCCATTCGCGACGATGAGTTCATTGCTTGACGAAGGCCCGGGTTCGGCCAAGAGCGGGCGCCTACATTGTCCCGGAGGAATCCAAAAACCGACGTTTCAAATTGCTTTGTCAGCGCCTTATGATGCGAATTCACTCATTATTTGTTCAGTAGTTCGAACTACGCAAAATTCGCCATTCAGGCTTGCCAGGTGAACATTGTGGATGTCGCTGGCCGAATACTGCGTGCCGTCGGCACCTCTACGATCAAACGTTGCCGTTGCATCTGACACGAGGCGCACTTTGAAGCCAAGATTGCCAGCCATTCGAGTCGTCGTTGATACGCAATGATCTGTAGTAAGCCCAACAATCACTAGTGACTCAATCGCACAACTTCGCAAATACTCTTCAAGATCAGTCCCAATAAATGCACTGTTAACTGTTTTCGTGAATTGCTTTTCTCCGGCTATCGGTCTTGCTTCATCTTTGAATTCATTCCCGGGCTGATCTGGTCGAAGCGGTGAAGTTGGCTCTAACGAGCAATGCTGGATGTGGATTACGGGTTGAGAATTCTTACGCCACACAGAAAGTAATGACTCAATTCTTGCCTCCGCATCCGGGTTGTTTCTGCTTCCCCAGGATGGATCATCAAATCCCGTTTGGACGTCAATAATTACTAAAGCGACATTATTCACGCCTTGCTTCCTTTCACAAAACTACTGAATGACAGTAAGGAAAGAAGCATAGTACCCCGACAGACGCTTTGAATTTCCGAAGACCGCTTCGGGCAACGAATGGTTGAAAAATTCTGTTTTGAAAAGAGCGGCGATTTAATTTGTGATTTGAGCGGCATTGGGTACTGTCGTTACGAGGGGGTCGTAGAAGTCGCATGAAAAACCGGCCGGACCCGACTCAGAACGGCACAATCGATCTGTGACTTGCACAGCAGGAAACCGAAAAATTCCTTCGAATTTTGCGGTCGTCCTGGAACAGAGTTTTTCAACAGAATATCCAAGTACTTACTATTCGTGAACGTCTGCTATGCGCCTATACGCGAGCATATGGGTGGCATCGTTTGTGCGATCTCGGGCTATTCGGCACCGGGAGTCCGACCCAGGACAGCCGCGACTCTCTCTTTATAGTTGCTGTGACATGCCAAGCAACCCTCGAGCAGTCGCTGATAACCGGAAATTGCACCATCTCGATCGTGCGTGGTGGCGGCAGCACTAATATCCAGCGACAGGTCATGAACGATAGTATCGAGTCGCTTAAACGCCGGCATTTCCGATCCCAGCTCCGCAGCCACAAGCTTCACTTGCCAGGGCGGAATTTGTGGATGACCTGCAATCCCGTCGGCACCCTGTGCAATCTTCTCGAAATCATCCGTCAGCAAGCCATCGGATATGTCGACCAGGTTATTGCGCAGGCCCTGCATGATTTCCTTCAATTCCTCAGCTTCACTAGTCATGCTAACCGACGGCGCAAAGATGAGCATAAGGCCGGCTGCCTTGATAAGAATTTTCCTATGCATCATGACGTTTCATTCTCCCGGTAGACAATTTCGATCTTGAGTTACGAGTCTACATGGGTTCAGTGTCATCGAGAACTCTGCACTAACCAC
>CAYUOY010000341.1:0-1761 GCA_964446495.1 uncultured Woeseiaceae bacterium
GGGGCTGTTGCGTTGCCGTCCGCGTCAATCGCCAGCCCAGCAATCGGCGTCGATAGCGACGAGTCGGTAAAGATTCCGGCGATCGTCGCATCGAGCGCCAGCGCATTCGCAGTGGCGGACCCGAACACGACCAACACCGCCGAAAGGAGGCCAAGGATTGTAGTTCCTCGCATGCAGCTTCCTCCTTCACCTTGGCTGGTCGGCATGTCGCAAAAAAACGCCCTAGTCACTGTTGTGACTAGGGCGTTTGTTTTTCATCCAACATGTCTCGCCACTTCAAACCACGAGCGAATCATGCTGAAGCCGAACTATCCGTGTCCTTTTCCAAACGTCATCCAACCATAGTTCGATTCGCTTGGATCAGTTCCTCCAGAGCGATTAGCTCTTTCGGCGACCCGCACCAGCAAGACCCGCAAGGCCGAGGCCCATGAGCAGTGCCGTGCCCGGCTCCGGAACGTTGACCACTGCACTACTGAACGTAGTTGCAATGGAAGCGCCACCCGGTGCCGTGATCACATCACCGGCGGTGAGGCCGAAGACGAGATCAACGAGGTCGCTACCAGATGCACCCGTTACGATGAAGAGCAGCTGAAGGTTATCCACCAACGTTCCCGTTCCGTCAACACCACCGGGGGTGCCGTAGGCAAGAGCCTGAACCCAGACGTCCCCGGCATCACCGGGCTGGTTTGGCGTGTTACCCTTGATCGCACCCGAACCGATGTTCGAGAGCGAGGCGCCGCCGAAGCCACCTTCTTGTAGGATTCCGGACGGAATAATTCCGCCTACGAACTGAACCTGGTTGCCCTGGATGGTAAGCGTTGCGCCAATCGTCTCAATTGCGTCGCCAACCGTGTTGTCGATATTGATGTTGACGAGAATGGCCTGCCCTGCCACGAGGGTTGCCGATGCATTTCCTTCGGCGTCGATGATCAGATCACCAACCGGCGTAGCCATGCTGGAGTCCGTAAAGATTCCACCAATTGTCGCATCGAGCGCCAACGCGTTTGCACTTGCGGCCCCAAATACGACCAAAACAGCCGTAACGAGACCAAGAATTACATTCTTCCGCATCCAAACTTCTCCTTAATTTTCTCTAGTCAGCATTTGGTTCAATCAATTCGATTTTCAATCGAGCTTCAGAACCTGTTCTTGAACATTGTCTGGCAGAATTCAAACTCTGAATCACTGCTAGACCTACTCCTTGAAACCTTCACCGCTCCAAGTCTCCAACCTCGAGTCCAGGCTCGGCTTGATGTCGGATCAACAGCGAATTAGATCGCCGAGGAACCTGGGCCGGGAGGACCATTGAACTGGCTGAAGCAGAAAGCAACGTCATCGGTGAGAACAATCCCGTCACCTGTGTTGTCGTGCAGCGGTGAGGTCGTCGAGTTGAACGCTCCGAACAGCGAAGCAATGTCGTCGACCAAGACGATCCCATCCTGCGTGAAGTCGCAGTCACAGGCCGTACCGAATCCGTCGCCGTCCTCGTCTGTCTGATTGAGGGCATCGCCGGGACCATTCGCGGCCGTCCTACAATTGTCGAACACATCCGGAATCAGATCCCCATCCGTGTCATCTATGCTTCCCGCGCCGGCGGCGAGAGAGAAGCCAACCACAAGCAGCACAGCACTCGCGATTGCTACAAATTTTCTCTTCATCATTTTCTCCTTTGAGTCGTGAAATCGTCAACGTTTAGGGGCTCAAAATCCACTGGCACGTAAGCCCCGAATGTCGACTCTTTGCACCGTACCAGAAGCCCCT
>CAYUOY010000342.1:0-1760 GCA_964446495.1 uncultured Woeseiaceae bacterium
CAGTGGTGTCTTCTTGACCGTGCCCCCGCTGGTTACCATAAGCACGAAGCTGGAATCGTCAAATTCCTGAATCGGCAGAATAGCGTTGATTCGTTCGCCGTCTTCCAATGGCAACAAATTAACGATTGGTCGTCCACGCGCACCGTGACCGGCCTGCGGAACCTGGTAGACCTTGAGCCAATACAGCTTGCCGCGGCTGGAAAAACACAAAATTGTATCGTGGGTGTTGGCCACAAACAGGTGATCGATGAAATCTTCGTCCTTGACCTTGGCGGCCGAACGCCCGCGTCCACCGCGTCTTTGTGCCTGATAGGCATCGATGGGTTGTGCCTTCGCATAACCACCGTGGGACAAAGTCACCACCACCTCTTCCTGTGGAATCAGGTCTTCTGCCACCAGATCAGTGTGATCCTGATTGATCTCGGTGCGACGATCGTCTCCGTAGCTTTCACGGATCTCGATGAGTTCCTCTCGAATGACTCCCAACAGCTCATCGGGCGATTCCAGAATCTCAGATAATTGATTAATCTTATCCAGTAACTCTTGGTATTCTTTGAATAATTTCTCTTGCTCCAGACCGGTAAGTCGATGCAATCGCAGGTCGAGAATGGCCTGTGCCTGAACCGCCGAGAGCCGGTAGCCCGCCTCTGTCAGGCCGAACCCTTCCCCCAACGCGTCCGGACGAGTATCCGTTTCGCCGGCTCTTTCGAGCATGCCGGACACCGCACCCGGTGGCCAGGCTCTGTCCAGCAATGCCTCTCTGGCGACAACAGGCGACGGTGAGGCTTTGATCAGCGCTATCACTTCATCAATATTGGCCAGTGCCACCGATTGACCTTCGAGAACATGTACACGGTCACGTGCTTTTCGTAGTTCAAAAATGGTTCGCCGTGTCACCACCTCACGCCGGTGCGACAAGAAGGCTTCCAGCATCTGCTTCAGATTGAGAAGCTTGGGCTGCCCATCCTGTACCGCCACCATATTGATGCCGAATACGCTTTGCAGCGCCGTTTGTTTGTAGAGGTTATTGAGTACAACCTCGGTGATTTCGCCTCGCCGGATCTCGATGACGATGCGCATGCCATCCTTGTCAGACTCATCGCGTAACTCGGTGATGCCTTCAATCTTCTTTTCCCGAACCAGTTCAGCAATCTTTTCGATCAATCTCGCTTTGTTTACCTGGTAGGGCAGCTCGGTCACGATGATCGCTTCCCGCCCGGCCTTGCCAATCGGCTCAATATTGGTCCGCGCTCGCATGTGAACGCGACCACGGCCCGTCTGGTAGGCGGCATAGATGCCGTGGGTGCCATTGATGATGCCGGCGGTCGGGAAATCAGGACCCGGCACGTGCTCCATCAGACCCTTGATATCGATCGAGGGATTTTCAATCATTGCAAGACATGCATTGATTATTTCCGTCAGGTTATGCGGCGCGATGTTGGTGGCCATGCCAACGGCGATGCCCGAGGAACCGTTGACCAGCAAATTGGGAAATCGCGTCGGCATAACGCTCGGCTCGGACTCGCTGCCGTCATAATTCTCGACAAAGTCGACCGTTTCCTTGTCGATGTCTGCCAGAATCTCATGCGCAATGCGGGCCATTCGCACTTCCGTGTAACGCATGGCGGCGGGGGAATCACCATCCACCGAGCCAAAGTTGCCCTGCCCATCCACCAACATGTAGCGCATCGAGAATGGCTGCGCCATGCGCACGATTGTGTCGTACACCGCCGTGTCGCCGTGCGGATGATATTTACCGA
>CAYUOY010000343.1:0-1752 GCA_964446495.1 uncultured Woeseiaceae bacterium
AGATTCAAGGCGCGGATCGCCCGTAATGGCTAGCCATTGCGAAGATTCGCAACGCAGAAGCTGGGCAATTTGAAACGTAAGATGCGAGTTCAGAATTAATCAGAGGCTCCCTAAGCAATTTTACTGGGTATCGTGACCGACATAATCCTTATTCTGGTCGGAACAGTACTGGTCAATAACTTCGTACTGGTCCGCTTTCTCGGCCTGTGCCCGTTCATGGGCGTTTCCCGAAATCTGGAGGCCGCTTTTGGCATGTCTCTGGCGACGGCTTTCGTTCTGACATTGTCGTCTGCAGTCAGCTATTTGCTGCATCAATACGTGTTGCTGCCACTGGGTCTGGAATACCTCCGCACCATCGGCTTCATACTGGTCATTGCCGCCAGCGTACAGTTTACGGAGATCATGGTGCGGCGACTGAGTCCGTTGCTGGACCAGGTGCTGGGTATATTCATTCCATTGATTGCAACCAATTGCGCCGTCCTGGGTGTAGCGCTGCTGAATGTTCAGCAAGCGAAAGGCCTCGTCCAGTCCGTGTTTTTCGGATTCGGTGCTGCCGCCGGCTTCGCGCTGGTATTGGTGCTCTTCGCCGCGATCCGCGAACGAGTGGAAGCCGCCGACGTACCAATGGCCTTCCGCGGCACCGCTATTGCGCTGATGACCGCGGGTCTGATGTCGCTGGCCTTCATGGGCTTCTCTGGCATGGCACGACCATGAAGGCAGCCTCATGTGGATAGCGATCGCCACGATTACGACTATTGCGCTGGCCGCTGGTCTGTTACTCAGCTATGCCAGCCGCCGTCTTCCGGCGACATCCGATGACCTCGTTGAACAGGTGAACACGTTATTGCCACAAACGCAGTGCGCCCAGTGCGGCTATCCAGGCTGCCGACCCTACGCCGTCGCAATCGCGGCAGGCACGGAAGATATCAATCTTTGTCCACCCGGCGGCGATGAAACCATTCGGCGACTGGCGACACTGCTGGATCGGGATATCATCGCGCTGCAGGATGCTGCCAATACCGATATGACCAAGTCAGTTGCAGTAATTGATGAATCACAATGTATCGGCTGCATGCATTGTCGCAACGTCTGTCCGGTCGACGCTATCGTCGGCACACAGCAGATGATGCACACGATCATCGCGACCGAGTGCACAGGTTGTGAACTGTGTTTGCCGCCCTGCCCGGTGGACTGCATCAGGCTGGAGCTCATCCGGTGAGCGCAGCTCCAACTTATGACCTTGGACAATTGCACGGCGGATTACGCTTGCCCGGGGAAAAAGACCGGTCGACGACAGGCCCGATTCTTCAGGCGCCGGTTCCCGATCAATTGGTCATTCCCTTAACACAGCATGTTGGCAGTCCGTCCCAGCCCATCGTCGGAATTGGCGAACACGTGTTCAAGGGACAACTCATCGCGGATACCGATGGTAGTCTGGGCGCGCCCGTGCACGCATCCTCCTCCGGAAAAATTGTCGCCATCGAGCCCTGGCCGGTATCGCGACGTCATGGCGATACGGCGCCATGCATTATCGTCGAGTGCGACGGGCACGATCAGGCCATCGAAGCGACGGAGATTATCGTCGACTACACGCGCCTGGACCCGGACTCACTACTGCAGAAAATCCTGCAAGGCGGCATTGTCGGGCTCGGCGGCGCCGTGTTTCCCACAGCGCAAAAACTGATGCAGGCGATCACCGCACCACTCGAATATCTGATCTTGAACGGCGTCGAATGCGAACCTTATATCAGC
>CAYUOY010000344.1:0-1715 GCA_964446495.1 uncultured Woeseiaceae bacterium
ACATCTCACTGACAGACTCTTCCATATGTATCCGTCGTATTGTTTCTGCCAGCATCGTTGCGACTGACAGTTGTCGAATACGATCACATGCCTGTGCTTCTTCCGACAACGGTATGGTATTTGTTACTACCAACTCGTCCAGTACTGACTCATTGAGGTTGTTAATGGCATTACCCGATAAAACCGGATGCGTACAATACGCTGAAACACTTACCGCACCCTGGTCTTTCAGTGCACCCGCTGCTTTACAAAGCGTACCTGCGGTATCAACCAGGTCATCAACGATGACGCAATTCTTACCTTCAACATCACCGATAATATTCATCACCTCAGACACATTAGCCTTGGGACGACGTTTATCGATAATCGCCAAATCCGCATCACCTAATCGTTTTGCCAGTGCTCGCGCTCTGACAACACCACCTACATCCGGTGACACCACCAGTAAGTTCTCGTGGCGCTGCTGCCAGATATCTTTCAGCAATATCGGCGAGGCGTAAACATTATCAATCGGTAGATCAAAAAAGCCCTGTATCTGATCTGCGTGTAAATCGATTGTTAATAAACGATCAAGTTTTACACCGGCTAACATATTCGCAACCACTTTAGCCGTAATCGGTACCCGCGCTGATCGTGGTTTACGATCCTGTCGTGAGTAACCATAATAAGGTACCACTGCAGTGACGCGATGCACCGAAGCACGCCGCATGGCATCGATCATCACCATTAATTCCATCAGATGATCGTTACAAGGCTGACAGGTGGGCTGAATGATAAACACATCACGGCCACGAACATTTTCTAAAATTTCAACGCAGATTTCTCCGTCACTGAAAGTGTCTACACCAATCTTACCCAACCGAGTACCTAACAGTTCGGCAATACGCTTAGCTAATTCAGGATTGGCATTACCCGCGAACACCATCAACCGACTATCGTCTTCTTGATTCACCTGATTACTCTCGTATTAAACTCATGGTGGAACTAACAGAATTTCTGTTAGTTAAAATATGGCTGGGCCGGCAGGATTATGAAATACATCCTGTATTTCACCCTACGGGCCGGCAGCAAAAAAATGCTGACGTTCAAAATCGTTCCAGACGATTTTAGTTGAACCTGTAACGGTTCAAATCTGCCGACTTATCTCTTTTAGCTCACTACGCTGCAAGAAGTGCGACTCTTTAAATATGGCTGGGCCGGCAGGATTTGAACCTGCGCATGCCAGGATCAAAACCTGGTGCCTTACCGCTTGGCGACGGCCCAATTATAAAAAACTATTTTAACTTATAGAGCGCAGGCGCGTATTTATAAAACCCCTTATAAATAAAACCTGCGCATGCCAGGATCACATGATCACAAAGCAGCTGGTGCCTTATCGCTTGGCGACGGCCCAAAAATTCTTACTCAAAATCCACGTTAATTCGTAGCCTGAGATTCTAAAAAAGCGTACAAAGGAGACTGATTTAAGCCTCTGGCAACAAAGCAATTCCACGAGCCAACCGTCGAATTCTGTCTTATTTGTTGCAAAACGGTGTCCGCCTGTGCTTTTGTATCAAAAGCCGCAAATACCGAAGCACCTGTACCACTCATGCACGCTTTTGAATATTTACCTAAAATATCAATAGCTTGCGACACTTCGTGGTAGTTTTTAACCACCACTTCTGTGCATACATTCCGCCACTCACGCCGCGAAAGGTCGCATATTTTGATGGTTG
>CAYUOY010000345.1:0-1715 GCA_964446495.1 uncultured Woeseiaceae bacterium
GTACCAGCCGCGAAAGCTGGGGCTGGCGATTTCGGAGCGAATCACATCGGCTTCCCAAGATGTGGTGTAGGCAGCGACGGGCAACTCGCCGCTCGCATCGGCGTAGATGTGGCCTGAGAACGTTGGGAGCGGTTTGCCGTCGTTATCGACGGTCGCCACGGAGAGGTTGTCGCGCAGATCAACGGTGACGGGCTCGGGAGTGAGCGCCTGTTCCTGCACCTTACGAAATCCATCCCGTCGAGCGCCCGTGGTGTTGCCGATCTCCACCCTGAAGACGTCGAGCTGCTCACGCACCCAATCAGTGGCACGCGCTTCGAAGGCAGCCACAACGTGAGGAATCCGCAACAGGGCCGCGATCTCTGTCCGGAGTTCGAGCCGGTCGGCGCCAGCCCCGGCTTTCTGCGCGCAGTATGAATCGCTTGGGGTTTGGTGCAGGGTAAACACTTGTCCTGAGGAGGGCTTTGATGAGTACCCAACGCCAGTACAGTTCTGAGCATCGCGAGTCAGCGGTGCGTATGGTTTTCGAATCGGTTGAGCCTGGCGAGGCTTTGAAACCTGTTTGTGTTCGAGTGGCGCCGCTGGTGGATGTGAGACCGGCCACGTTGTATTCCTGGGCGAAACAGGCCCGACCGACCGTGTCACTGTCAGCGATGAAATCAGTGACGGTTGGTGATGTCGAGGCTGAGAACAAGGCGCTCCGCAAAGAGTTGCGTGAGGTGAAACGCGCCAACGAGATTTTGAAGGCTGCTACAGCTTTTTTTGGGGCGGAGATCGACCGCCAATCCCGCAGATAACTGCCTTTGTGAAAGCTGAGCGTGACCGTTTCGGAGTCGATCCCATCTGCCAGGTATTGCAGGTGGCCCCGAGAACAATCAGAGCACATCTAGTGCGCCCACCATCGAAGCGGGCAACCGCGGATGTTGTCCTCACCGACAAGATCGTCACGTGTTTCGAGAACAACTATTCGTGTTACGGGTATCGCAAGATCTGTGCCCAGCTGGCCCGCGATGGCATCCAGATAGGTTCGGACCGATGCCGCAGGCTGATGAGAACCGCACAGATACAAGGCGCACGTCGAGGACGAAAGGTCCGCACCACCATCCGCGACGAGAGCGATGTGCGGGCACCGGACCTCGTGGACCGGGACTTCACCGCCACCAGGCCTGACGAACTGTGGGTGATGGACTTCACCTATTGTTCGACCTGGCAAGGCTGGCTCTACATCGCGTTCGTGTTGGACGTGTACTCACGAAGGATTGTTGGCTGGAACGCCTCGACCACGATGAACACCGATCTGACGCTACGGGCGTTGGACATGGCCGCCTGGAAACGGAACCGGCCACTTGCCGGGCTCAAAGCACATTCAGACGCCGGAAGCCAATACACGGCTCTGCGCTTCACTGAACGGCTCGCCGATCTCGGTGCTGCGCCATCAATCGGGTCTGTGGGCGATTCTTATGACAATTCGATGGCCGAAAGCCTCAATGGGATCTATAAGACCGAACTAGTCAAACCTGCCGGGCCGTGGCGCACAGTCGACCAGCTCGAGTACGCCACCTTCGAATGGGTCGACTGGTACAACGAGCGACGCCTACACGAACAGATCGGAATGATCCCACCAGCCGAGAAAGAAGCCATCTACTACGCTTCAACCCAAGGTCAGAACCAACCGGTCCTGACCTAACAACACCCTGCACCAAACCCCAAGCGCTTCA
>CAYUOY010000346.1:0-1704 GCA_964446495.1 uncultured Woeseiaceae bacterium
AATGGCCATACTGACACAGGCCAGCGCGTCTTCCCGGACACCAAGTGTTTCAGGATCACCAAAAAAGATGACGATGGCGTCCCCGATGTATTTGTCAATCGTCGCCCCGTGTTCCAGAGCAATCTGCGACATTTCTGTCAGGTACTGGTTGAGCAGTCGTGTCAAATCTTCTGATTCCAGCTTTTCGGTCGTACTGGTGAAGCCGACAAGATCGGAGAAAAACACGGTCAGTCGCTTGCGCTGAGAGGTAAGCTTGACTTCCTGCTTGCCGGAAAAGATCGAATCGTAAATTTGCGGAGAAAGATATTTTGCCAGTTGATTGGACAATTGTTCCAGAGCATTGGACTTCGCCGTCAGGTCCTGTTCGCGTTGCTTCAGGTCGGTAATATCTGAGTAAATTGCCACAGTGCCACCATCGCCGGTCTTGCGTTCGGTAACAAGAATCCATCGCCCGTCATTACGCTGCTGAATGCGAGGCTCACCCGGATTTTGATGGAGTGCTATACGCTCTGCAATCCACTCGTCAATACGGCCTTCTGCATCGACAATATATCCGTTCTCGGCAGCCGAGCGAATAATCGTTTCAAACGCCATTCCCGGCTCAATCTCGACGTCCGCGCCCGGGTAAAGCAATTCCTTGTATCTATTATTGCAAATTACCAGCCGGTTCTCAGGATCGTAGAATGCAAAGCCTTCTGATGAATTTTCGATGGCATCGACCAGCCTGCGGCGCGCCTCTTCTATATCGCGCAGGTTGCTTTCTTCAACTTCGATTGCGGTATCACGAAACCCGGTCAGCGCCACCGCCATACGGGTGATCTCGTCGTTACCACCGGGTGCAGGCAAGGGGGCACGCAAGTTACCGCCGGCAATGGCCAGCATACTGTCACTGAGAGCAGTCAGGCGGGCAATCAGGTTGCGTCCAACATACAACCAGACAATGAGAATGGATGAGAGCAAACTCAGCGCCACGACCGTGATCATAATGATGATGCTGGTTTTCTGCACCGAAAGTGCCTTGAGGTTTGCCTTGCGAATCTCCTCAAGTGAGCCGGCAACGAGGCTGTCCACCGCGACGTTCAAATTGCTCGAAACGGTGATATTTTTATCCAGAAGAACGCGTATGAGCGCGAGGTGACGCAGTTCTTTTTCTCGTGCGGCGATAATGCTGCCAGCGCCATCGACATATCTTCGAAACTGTTTGAGGCGTTTGCCAAGTCGCTTTCTGAGAAACGGAGTAGTGTCTGCCAGATACTTTTCCATTGTTTCCAGTGAACGACGCAGTGGAATACGCATGAGTTCGAGATCGGGCTCGCTGTTGACCGAGGCTGCTTTGATCAACATATCGTTGATGGAGGACACTTCAATCTGTAACTGATGGAGGGGTGCGTTCGAAACAATAACTTTCGCCACGCCACCGGCCTCAATCGGAGATTTCTTTGCCGCATTATCGGTTTGGTTCTTGAGGGATTGGCGGAGTTCGGCGACCTTCGCATCCATGACCAGGATGCCCGGAGCCAATAGCCGCCGAGACGAAATGTCAGTAAAACGAAGCTTGCCGAGCAGTTTCTTCTTTTGCTCGATAAGAACCAGGCTGTTTATGACCAAGGCGTCGACGGTAGTAAGGTTTTTATTCAGACGTTTCACCGAGTTTTTGATCAAATTAAGGAGTGACGGATTGACATCTCGATTCCTCAATACCCC
>CAYUOY010000347.1:0-1648 GCA_964446495.1 uncultured Woeseiaceae bacterium
CCTTGCGGGAGAGGCCGCCAAGATCCGCGCCAATCTCCCGGTGGTCTTTACTTCGGGCTTTCCGGCGACCGCCGATATCGGCTCGCCAACACGCCAGCAGCAATTGGATTTTCCGGTTCTCGCCAAACCTGTGCGCCAGCAGGAACTGGCCGAACAAGTCCGCAAGGCCTTAAGCGTCAGCGCCTAAAGCCTGCCTCCCATAAGTGGGAACGGTTTTTAGAAAAACGATCAGAATGCACTCATCCAACCAATTTGAAAAATGGCTCCCCTTTGTGAGCGCATATTGAACTTTGTGTTGGGTGCCAGATAGCGCATTTTGGCTCATATTGGAGGAAATTGGAAAATCTGGTATGAGCGAAAATCTACGCTCAGGACTCATTGATCTGAGCCAGAAGATAACAGTGGCAACTATAATACGATGAACGACCAAGATGTGAAAATTGCGGCCGTTTGGATCGCGTCGCAATCGGTCAATTTCTCTATACAGCCGGTTGTGCGATATACCAGATGGCTTTAAATTCTTCGCGACCTAACGCCTCAGAATTTGCCGTTCTCGTTTTTCCATTCACTGCGTGGTGCAATCTTTTCGGTTGTGTCCCAGTGCTCAGCCACCTTGCCATTTTTCAGCCGAAAAAGATCATAGAAGGCGGAATGAACGTCGCTATGATTTCCTTCGCTGACGCAGAGCACAAAGCTTCCTTCGGCTAGGACACGATGAACGCGATGATAATCAATACGTCTGCGGCCGTTGTGTTCAGCTTCTAAGGCGGATTGGAGCACGATCACGCCATCACCCAGACGCGGATTGTGTTCAATGTAAGCCTCCTCGTCAACGAAGTCCGTCAGGCGGTCAATCTGGCCATCGACAAGTACGGTTTCAACGAAGGATCGAACGAAAGCGCGATTGCTTTCGGTCAATTCAAGATCGGTGGCCCCGGTCGCTCCGTCCACCATGCTGCGGCCCGATTGATTAGGCCCCAGCCTTTCCTGAATGTTGTCCCAGTGCTCAACCGCCTGACCATCCTCGAACCGGAAGATTTCGAAGCAGATTTTCCGGCTCGTGAAGTCGTACTCCATGTGGGCGAACACAAAATCACCGTCCTCGAATGCCCGTACCATGTTTACCCGTGGCTCGGATTTGGACAGTCGTTTGAAGAGGGAAGCCAAACCCTCGCTGCCCTCATGGGTCTGCGGATTGTGCTGAATGTACTTTGCTTCATTGACCACGGCGACCGGTTTGGGATCGCCAGTCTCGATGCTCTTCAACAGGGCTCGAATTTGTTCTTTCTTCGCAACCGCCATGGTCTTCAGTGCCTTTTGAATTCAAACAACTATTTTGTGTTCGGCATCCATGGAAAGGGCCCCATCGCAAGATCGGTCATCAGACGGAGTGTGTTCATCTCCAGCCACTCGTCATAGCCCACCCATTGAGCATATTGAGGCAGTCTGACGGCTTTAGGAATCGCCATAAAGTTTGTGCCCTTCTGAAACTCGGCGAGTATCGCGTTGCGCAGATCGCGGATGAATTGGCGTTCTTCTTCGACATGCGTTTTTCTGCACCCGTTCATCGCCTCTTGCAGCGGAAGCGCATTGAAGTTTCAGCCTGATTTGTACCTTCCATTGACGAATGGTCATCGTAACTAAAAAG
>CAYUOY010000348.1:0-1641 GCA_964446495.1 uncultured Woeseiaceae bacterium
TCACTAGTCAGGGGCTTGAAGGTGAATTGATGTTCGTGCCCGTTGAGGGGTTGACGCTAACGGCAAGTGCGACGTATCTCGATGAGGCGAAATTCGATGAATTCAAGGACGGCGGCGGTCCAGGCGTGGACTACGATGGTAATGACTTGCCGTTCGCGCCCAAATGGAAAACCTACCTCGCGGCAGAGTACGAATTTCCTGTCGGCCACATGGGGGATGGATTTGTCCGTTTCGACTACAGCTATACCGATGAATATTTCAGCAATCCGAACAACGACGAAGTTGATCACCTCAACCCGGATTTCGAGGTCATCAGCGGCAGGATTGGTTTTTCTGCCGAGAACGGACGTTGGGATGTATCGATCTGGGGCAAAAACCTCTCGGACGAAACCTATACACGGTATCGCGAAAGAAACTTCTTCGGCATTCCACGAGGCGCTTATGGTGCTCCCAGGACTTACGGTTTGAATGTGAAAGTTCGTTTTTAGGAATCCGGTGGGGGCCTGCGATACCGAGGGTGAGAGCGTCACGTGGATACTCTGTTGCCACGAGTTGACTGAGCACAGTAGAAATTCACCGCTGGAAGCGGCGGGAAAAAGAAATAGTCCGGAACAATGTATTGCACAGGCGCGTGGGGCATGGCGTCCGCACATAGAAAACTATTTTATTTCGAAGGTTGATTAGATGTCAGAGTCTGCCAATGTTGCGTCGGCCGGCAACATCATCGCAGAAGTCATCGACGACGGGCGCATCAGCGGCCAGCAAGTGCTCGTGGTCGGACTGTGTATGTTTTTGAACGTATTAGACGGCTTCGATATTACTGCGATGTCTATCGTGGCCAGCGATGTGTCCCGGGAATTACAGATTGGCGCTGATAAGCTGGGCCTGATCTTCAGTGTGGCACTGGCGGGAATGATGGTTGGGGCGATGTTTCTCGCGCCGGTATCCGACGTTGTTGGTCGTCGCAAGGTAATTATCGGGAGTGTGGCGCTGGTCGGGGTTTCGGTGCTGTTTTCAGCCAACGTAACAACCTATTCTCAACTCCTTTTTCTGCGGTTCACGAGTGGCCTGGGTGCCGGGGCCATGCTCGTGTGCCAGGCGGCACTGGCAGCGGAATACAGCCCCGAAAAGTATCGCTCCTTATCTGTCGCGCTGACAACCGCGGGCTTTCCACTTGGTGCAATGATGACTTCGGTCCTGGCTGGGACTATTTTGCCAGGCTACGGCTGGCGGGGAATGTTCCTGTTCGGTGGCGCCGTTACGATCCTGACGGCGATAGTGACGATGCGGCTGCTGCCGGAATCGCTGAAGTATTTACTGGAGCGGCAGCCAGTGAATGCCCTGCAACGTGCCAACAAGATTCTCGTTAAGTTAAAAAAAGATACGCTGCAGGCGTTAGCACTTGTCACTCGACCCACTACACGCCGCGGCGACGGTCTCACGGGAAACATGTTTAACCTGTTGAGTCCCGGATATCGAACCGTCACTCTGACTTTGTGGACCACTTCATTTCTGGGTTTTGGCACGCTGTACTTTTTAATGAGCTGGATTCCGAAACTGATGGAGCAGGCAGGCTTTCCGGTCGACACGGGTCGATTCGCATTTTTCCTGTTCAATCTCGGCGGTGTGGCGGGAATATTT
>CAYUOY010000349.1:0-1633 GCA_964446495.1 uncultured Woeseiaceae bacterium
CCTCGAGATCGTTGGCGTGGCGCTGGACAACCGGGAAGACGTCACTCGATTCATTACCGAAATCGGTGTGAGCTATCCGATATTGTATGGTGAAGACAACGCGACGACGGCTGCCGAATCGTTTGGCGATGACTTTATCGGTTTGCCCTTTACCGCATTCGTCACTCCAGAAGGCGAAATTCTTGCGTTGCGCGCCGGAGAGCTGCACGCCGATGAGCTCAACCAGCTGGTCGCTGAATTGGACGCGGTTGCAAGCGGCGAGCGCAGCGTCGCTCAAGCCCGCGAGAGACTCGCGAATTAGCTAACCCCTGACAGGTAGTAAACAATGCACAAAACGGTTACAAGCACCCGGAACTGGATAGCCGCAATCTTTGCCGCACTCGCCATGGGAGTCATGTCGCCAGGCACCGCGGCGACAGACGAGCACTGGTCATATGAGGGTGCCGACGGTCCCGAGCAATGGGGCAATCTGTCACCAGAGTTTGATCTGTGCCGTGAGGGCAAGAACCAGTCACCCATTGATCTGTCAGGCACACTAGACGCCGACTTGCCCGCACTGGTTTTTAACTACTCAAATCGTGGTGCTATTTCCGAGGTCAACAACGGCCACACGGTCGTCGTGAGCGTCAAACCCGGAAACTTCGTACTTCTTCGCGATCAGAAATTTGAAGTCAAGCAGTTCCATTTTCACAGCCCAAGCGAACACCATATCGATGGGCAATCATTTCCGCTCGAAGTGCACCTGGTTCATACGAACGCGGCCGGTGAGCTCGCTGTCCTCGGCGTGCTGTTTAGCGAAGGAGAACGAAACCCCCTGCTTGACCAGTTGAAAACTTTCAGACCACCGGAGTTGGGGCCGCCGACCACGCTGGTTGACTACAATGAACTATTCTCGTCGCGCAATGAATACTACTCATACAACGGATCACTCACGACACCTCCCTGCTCGGAGGGTGTACGCTGGGTCGTACTCAAGCAGCCGGTCGTTGCATCGAAGGACCAGATTGCACGTTTTCGCAATGCCATGGGTTTCAACAGCAATCGGCCCATACAGCCGGACAATGCACGAATCATACTGGAGTAAGAGGATTCAAAATCAGACCGGAGCCTGCCGTGACATATCGACCGGTTTTTTGCGCGAGAAGCGCTCTGTATATTCCGGCTCAATACCGAAGCAAAAACACAATCCACGTCGGCTACGTCAATCGCAATGACTATAAAAACCGGAAAAATCCTGTTCTCGATTGTCATGGTCATGCTCATCCTTCCCATAGCGCACGCGGGACTCGACGAAGGCATCGCTGCACGTGAGCGCGGCGACTATGCGGCGGCACTACGCGAGTTTCGACCTCTCGCAGAACAGGGAAACGCTGATGCTCAGGCGAATCTAGGCCTGATGTACGTCAAGGGCCAGGGTGTTCCCCACGACTTTAACAATGCGCTGGAATGGTATCGAAAAGCAGCGACGCAGGGTGTTCCGGCCGCACAACACTTCGTCGGTGTTACTTATGCGCAAGGTCACGGCGTCCATCATGACGATGTCGCAGCAGTCAAATGGTTCCGCAAAGCGGCCGAACGGGGCTACGCACCCGCGCAGTATCGTCTTGGCCTGATGATCGAATACGGTTGGGGT
>CAYUOY010000350.1:0-1566 GCA_964446495.1 uncultured Woeseiaceae bacterium
AGCCGGCGCACCGAAAACGCACTGATATCCGGATCAGAATTATTCAGCGAAAGCCTGGTCGACGCGCTGCAAACCCCGCGGCAGCTTCTTGCCCTTGCGCCCACGATCACCCTGGTACACCGCCAGTTCCGATGTTTTCAGTGTCGAAGCGAACGCATGCTGAGTCGTCGCGTCGCACCATTCCATGTGGTTGCCTATGATTTTGGTATCAAACGCAATATTTTGAGGCTTTTGTCCGATTTCGACTGTCGCATGACGGTGGTGCCGGCCACTACGACCGCCGAGGAGGTTCTGGCGCTCAATCCAGACGGTGTCTTTCTGTCGAACGGCCCCGGGGATCCTGAGCCTTGCGACTATGCGATCAACGCGATCAAGGCATTGGTCGAGACCTCCATACCCGTTTTCGGTATTTGCCTGGGTCATCAGCTACTGGCGCTTGCGATGGGTGCCGCAACCCTGAAGATGAAATGTGGCCACCACGGTGCCAATCACCCGGTCCAGGATCTTGCCAATGGTCGAGTGATGATTACCAGCCAGAATCATGGTTTTTCCGTGGATGAGGAAAGTCTGCCTGAAGGTATCAAGGCAACTCATCGCTCGCTGTTTGACGGCACGTTGCAAGGCATTGAGGTTGAGGGTAAACCGGCATACGGTTTTCAGGGACATCCGGAGGCCAGCCCGGGCCCGCACGACGTGTTGCCACTGTTTGAACGTTTCGTCCTGGATATGGAAGCCGTCAAGCGCAGCGCCAGAGAAGAGATAATGTCACTGTGAAAGGCTGTAATTACAATCAGATAGAATCTATATTGAATGTGAAGTATTCGAAAATAATGATCACCGCCTGAGCCCATGCCGAAAAGAACTGACATAGAAAGCGTACTGATCATCGGGGCCGGTCCCATCGTGATCGGTCAGGCTTGTGAATTCGATTATTCAGGCACACAGGCTTGCAAAGCGCTGCGGGAAGAAGGTTACCGGGTGATCCTGGTGAACTCGAATCCTGCCACGATAATGACCGATCCTGAGACGGCCGACGCTATTTACGTGGAGCCGGTGAACTGGGTCGCCATCGAACGAATTATCGCCCGGGAACGCCCGGATGCACTGCTCCCGACGATGGGCGGGCAGACCGCGTTGAATTGTGCGCTCGATCTGGTGCGTGAGGGTGTCCTCGAAAAATACAATGTGGAATTGATCGCTGCGTCTCGTGAAGCCATTGACATGGCGGAAGATCGCGAACTGTTTCGCAAAGCCATGGCGGAAATAGGCCTTGAATCGCCACGTGCAGAGATCGCTCACACGTTGGACGAGGCTGTGAAGAAGCAACACTCGGTGGGTTATCCGACCATCATCCGGCCATCGTTCACGATGGGTGGGACCGGCGGTGGAATCGCCTACAACCGCGAAGAATTCGAGAGCATCGTATCGCACGGCCTGGAGATGTCGCCGACGACCGAGGTATTGCTCGAAGAGTCGGTCATTGGCTGGAAAGAATACGAGATGGAAGTCGTTCGCGACAGGAACGATAACTGCATCATTATTTGTTCGATCGAAAACCTGGACGCC
>CAYUOY010000351.1:0-1549 GCA_964446495.1 uncultured Woeseiaceae bacterium
TTGATGAGTTTACCATTTTCTTTCGTTGTTGTTATCTACTTGCAGGATTTAGGTAATACGTTTACCAAGCATAAATATCTCTCCTAACATTGGTTTACAAACTTATAATTATTACCTTATTTTATAAACTTTAGATTATTTTATGCTATAAAGTCAACTTCTATCATCACAACGTGTTCATTCTCTGCTAAAACCCACCTAACTTAGGTATGCATACTCAATTTTTTGATTTCTTCCCTTATTTTCACAGACATTAATAGGTGGTGGCTTCTATTGACTGGGCCTCATCATGAGGCATGTAACCCATTGTATAATAAAAAATAAAATCAGTTAAATCGATATCCAGTGCTCGTGTTCGATTTATATGTGGAGATTGCTTAGACCTCTTAGCCCACCGGTTGAGCAATTTTGACGTTTTAACAGCAGAAGTAGTTGATGAGACGTAGCCTAGGAAACTCCTAGGTTTATATAATAAGCTATTGAATTTAATTATATTTAGACTAACAGTCAATAGAAGCCACCATCCATTAATACAGATGATTTATGCCTCGAAAAGACCGGACTTTTACCCACAGTAACTTAACCCGATTCGCTTGCCGTAACCTCGCCTCTGAAGAAGCAGGTCAAGATCGTTTGTTATTTACTCGAATAAGGATTATTTTCCGATCGAATTCCCCCCCGATCAAGTCGAAAAAATCATAGGCCAACACATGGAGGTTTCCGCCCGTCGGCAATTGATGAAACGGTTGATCACGGAAAATCGGTGTAATGGCGAAAATAAAGCCATCTCATGTCAGGCCGTAGGAGCCCTCTAGGCGGCGATTGAGGCGCTCACTATGCTGATGAGCATCTTAAGTCTCTTGGCGGCCCTGTTACCCCTCTTACGGGCTCTTACGCGGTTGTTTACTTGGCTCGTGCAAATCGGGGCTTGATTAGATCGTCTTTTCGATCGAATTGGTGTGGTTGAAAAATACCTAGCACTGGCCATCGTAGCCTTGAAGGTAAGTTTTTCGAGTACTCAGCTGAATTGTGCGAAGAATCACCATTGGCTCTTAGGCTTGATACAAGCGCTTTGAACGAGGATACTCCCTGAACTATCCGTTATCGCTAAAGATGCGGGAACTAAAGCCTAAGGTCGTCTCTCGATGGCGGTAGAGATTGAGTTCAACTCCTGGGGAGTTGAAGAACATCCTTTTCGAACGAAAATCGATAGCTGGGTTAAATCCCATAAAGGTACGTAACGCGACATAGGGCGCTCATTTTTCTCTATCTCATGTTTGTGTTCCTAAAACGGTTTAACGCTCCATTCTTCACATCTAATGTTTTGGAATAGAAAAGCAGTGGTTTTCAGCTATTTTTGTTCTCAAATTCGAGCATTCCTAAAACGACCGTTTAAAGAATACAGAAAGAGTAACAACGGCTAGACTCCAAAAATCACAGCCAGACAACACGCTAAAAATGGGGGATAGAAAATCGCTTGAAAGTGTTTACAAACATAGAGTTTGTGAAATTACTATGTCGCGTTAGGTACCTTTATGGGATTGGACCC
>CAYUOY010000352.1:0-1532 GCA_964446495.1 uncultured Woeseiaceae bacterium
CACTTCGTGAATTGCTTCGCTATAAGGATGTCAAAAACGGCATCATTTTCTGTAACCGTAAATCAACGGTCGATGTCGTTGCAAAGTCTCTGCAAAAGCATGGCTTTAATGCGCGTCCAATTCATGGCGACCTGGCGCAAGCCTTCCGGATGGAGACCCTTGCCAAATTCCGCAGCGGGGAAACACAATTTCTTGTGGCGTCAGATGTGGCCGCACGTGGTCTAGATATTCCTGCGGTTAGCCATGTCTTCAATTATGATGTGCCCATCCATTCCGATGACTATGTGCACCGTATTGGCCGCACCGGTCGCGCCGGGCTCAAAGGCGCCGCAATGATGCTGGTGACGCCAATGGACACCAAATATTACGAAGCCATCCTGAAGACGACGGGCGCATCAGAGATCGAAGCTCTGGATTTCTCGAAATTCTTAGAAGATACACCCACCAGAGACCGACCCAGACGCAGCAAAGCTGATCATTCTGAAAAACGTCCTTCTCGACGTACTTCCAAAGACACCCGGTCCAAAGACACCCGGAACGAGCCAGTTGAGGCTGCTCCCGCCGAACAGCCTGACGTCTCCGAGGCTTCCCGCCCACCAAGACGAAAACACACTGACAACAAATCACCGCGCCGGCGCGAAGCGCCAATCGATCCCGTTGTGGGATTAGGTGATCATATCCCTGAATTTCTTACGCGCGCGGTCTCCGAATAATCTATTCTTAACCGTTATAAACAAGCGCCTAAAATTACGTAATAAGGCGCCATTTTAGCTATTCATTTACGCTAACCCTCTATCTTGCACCCCACTGATGAGCGCGAGAACGCGGTCGCAACTAACCTGGGTAGCAGTAGATGACGGGTAATTCCGAAAAGACGCACCGAATTGGTGAAGTCGCACTTGTAGCGCTTAAAGAGATAGGCTTGCCTGCGTCACCACAACCTTATGAGTTATGGTATGCTCATGTGGAAGGGCGCAATCCTTCGCTTTCGCGTGAAATCCAGACCCTCATCGAAACTACCGGAAAAGTGGATCAGGCTGCAGCTTTTGATCTATACAAGAAACATATCCAGCATGCTGGATTATCCCGGGACGTGGCTGAGTTAGTGTCAAAGTTCCGAGATGAGATTACCGATCTCTACAGCGTCCTCGAAAAAACTGGTGAATCTACGGTTGGGCACAATGAGAAACTGAGTGGCCTATCTGACCAGCTTCGTCACTCTACAGAAGAATATCCTGCCGTTGGCGCTCTGCTAGAAGGCGTGATGTCGGTCGCCAAAGACATGCAAGTCCAAAATGAGCAGCTTGAGTCCCGCCTTGCGGAATCCACCAGCGAGATAAATGCACTACAACGCAATGTAGAGAGCATTCAGGCTGAAGCTTCAAAAGATCCGCTGACCGGCATTGCCAATCGCTCCAAACTTGACAAGTGCCTAGAAGAACAAATGGCCGAGGCGGGACCAGGTGGTAAACCGCTAGCGCTGATAATCGCTGACGTAGATCATTTTAAAAAATTCAATGATAAATGGGGAC
>CAYUOY010000353.1:0-1527 GCA_964446495.1 uncultured Woeseiaceae bacterium
GCTTTGAGGTGCTTGCCTCTTACGGCCATGTGCGAGACCTTTTACCCAAGGAGGGGGCCGTGGATCCGGCGGATAATTTCGCCATGAAGTATCAGATCATCGAGCGAAATCAGAAGCATGTTGACGCCATTGTAAAGGCGTTGAAAAAGGCGGACACCCTGTATCTCGCAACTGATCCGGATCGTGAAGGAGAAGCTATTTCATGGCATCTGTATGAAATACTCAAGGATCAGGGCTTGCTGGAAGGCAAGCAGGTTGGCCGGATCGCCTTTAATGAAATCACCAAGCGGGCAGTTAATGATGCCGTTGCTCAACCACGAGAACTCTCTCAGGACTTGATCAATGCCCAGCTGGCACGCCGGGCACTGGACTATCTGGTGGGCTTCAATCTGTCTCCCCTGCTGTGGAAAAAAATTCGCCGCGGCCTGTCTGCGGGCCGGGTACAGAGTCCGGCTCTGCGACTGATTGTCGAACGCGAACTGGAAATCGAAAAGTTCAAAGCAAAGGAATACTGGACGGTTGATGCCGAAGTTGAAGTCGGGGTCAAAAAGAAAAAGCAGGAAGTGACGGCCAAGCTGACGCATCTGGATGGCAAGAAGCTAAGCCAGTTTTTTATCAATACCGAGGCCAAAGCCAAAAAGGCGGAGCAGACCCTGGCACTGGCGGCCAATGGCAAGCTGCGTGTTAGCAAGGTTGAGAAGAAAAAACGTAAGCGTAATCCAACTGCACCTTTTACTACTTCGACGTTGCAACAGGAAGCCGCGCGCAAGCTGGGTTTCACTACCAAGAAAACCATGAGCATTGCCCAGCAGTTATATGAAGGTACGGATCTGGGTGGAGAGACGGTCGGTTTGATTACCTATATGCGTACCGACTCGGTCAATCTGGCTGAGGAAGCGCTGGCGGAGATTCGTGATTACATCGAAAAACGTTTTGGTAAAAAGAACCTGCCGGGTGAGGTTCGAGTCTACAAAACCAAGGCCAAGAATGCGCAGGAAGCCCATGAAGCCATTCGCCCAACTTCGGTTAACCATGAGCCGACAGCGATCAAACTACATTTGAGTAAAGATCAGTTTCGCCTCTATGAACTGATCTGGAAACGCACTATCGCCTGCCAGATGATTCATGCCACGATGGATACGGTGGCTGTAGATCTGGCTGCCGGTGAGGGAACGAAGCATCTTTTCCGCGCCAATGGATCGGTGCTGGTGGAGCCGGGCTTTATGGCGGTCTACCTGGAAAGTGTCGATGATAGCAAGACCCCGGCCGATGATAAGGATCGCTTGCTGCCGCCGATGGAAGAAGGTGATGAGCTGGATCTGCTGAAGATTTTGCCCGAGCAGCATTTCACTGAGCCACCGCCGCGTTTCTCGGAAGCCAGTCTGGTCAAGGCGCTGGAAGAATATGGCATTGGCCGGCCCTCCACTTATGCCTCGATCATTTCTACCCTGCAGTCGCGTGAATATGTGGAGATGGACAAGAAGCGTTTCATTCCTACTGATGTGGGGCGCATCGTCAACAAGTTCC
>CAYUOY010000354.1:0-1517 GCA_964446495.1 uncultured Woeseiaceae bacterium
AGCGCGTTCCCAGTCCGTTTCTGGCTTCCCTTTCCTTCACCGTTGGTACCGACAGTTCTGACAGCACCCGCGCCAACCTCAAGGCGGCCCGCGCTACCCAGCAAGCCGACACCGATCTCGCCCGCTTCATGCCGATGATTAAGGAGCAAGCGCAAGAATGGCGCTATATCGCGCAAAAGGTTCGCGAAGGTCACAAGCTGGCCCGGTGTTTCTATCAGGTCATCACCTATGCGCCATTACGTCAGGGCGATGAAACCGAGCAAGCAGTGCGCTCTTTATATAAGGCCAATGGATGGCGCATGGCGCGTGATCGGTATGTTCAGCTCCAATCCTTCCTCAATGCCCTGCCGTTCTTTCCCTCCGAAGGAATTACCGACGAACTGCAACGCTTAGGCCGCACCAAAACTCTGGTGACGTGGACATGCGCCAACATCGCCCCAATGCAAGGCGAGTGGAAAGGCATGGACTCACCTTGCATGTTTTTGGTTGGGAGGCGGGGACAGCCGTTCTACTGGGACCCGTTCGCCAACACCGAAGGCAATTACAACGTTGCGGTGATCGGCAAATCGGGCTCCGGCAAGTCCGTCTTCATGCAGGAAATGGTCTCCTCTATCGCCGGAAGTGGTGGTCAGGTGATCGTGATTGACGACGGTTATTCGTTTATGAACTCGTGCCTGCTTCAGGGCGGGGATTTCGTCGAGTTCTCCGGCGATAGCGAGATTTGCCTTAATCCCTTTTCTATCGTCGATGCCGAGGCATTCGACGCCGACCCGGAATACCGCGAGGGCGCACTGACCATGATCTGCGGCCTGGTCCAGCAAATGTGCCGCACCAAATCCGAGACCGACGATTTTGAAAACTCCCACATCGAACATGCCGTCTCCGAAGTCTGGCACGCCAAGGGCATTGACGGCGAGATTAACGATGTGGGCAAGGCGCTCGAAGCCAATAAAGATGATCGTATTCGGGACCTGGGCCACATGCTGCACCCGTGCATGCGCGGCGGGGTTTATGAGCGGTATTGGAACGGTAAATGCACCCTCAAAATCGGCTCACACCTAACCGTGTTTGAACTGTCGGGCATCAAGACCCGTAAAGACCTGCAAGGTCTGGTCATGATGATGATGATGTTTTTGGCCTCTGACTCCATGTATCACGGCGATCGCCGTCGCAAGAGCGCCATCTTCATCGATGAGGCCTGGGACTTGCTGCACGGCCCGGCGTCCAAGGTGTTCATCGAAGGGCTGGCCCGGCGTGCGCGCAAATATAACGGCGCACTGATTACCGGCACCCAGACGGTCAACGATTATTACAAGAACGATGCCGCCCTGGCGTCTTACGAAAACACCGACTGGATTTGCTTCCTCGCCCAGAAGGCCGACAGCATCAACTTCCTGAAAAACTCAGGCCGCATATCGGTGGACGAAGCGATGGAGCGGGACATGAAGTCGCTCAAACGCTCCGGTTCACACTATTCAGAAGTGATGATTCTTGGCCCCGGCGGCTATGGCATCGGC
>CAYUOY010000355.1:0-1509 GCA_964446495.1 uncultured Woeseiaceae bacterium
GTAGCAAGTTCTCCTCCGAGGCGCTCGGCCGATTCCCCAATGATGTATTGCTGATTCAACCACAATAGCTTCTCTGGATTGAATGCAGAAGCAGACTGGTTGACTCCAGCCAGATCAAAAAGTTGAATCATCTCGGTGATAGAAAAAATTTCCTGATCACCGTGTGACCAACCGAGTCTTACGAGATAATTCAGCAAGGCTTCAGGCAGGTAACCTTGATCTCGGTACTCACGTACATCGACAGCTCCGTGGCGCTTGGAAAGCTTGGCGCCATCGGGACCCAGGATCATTGGCAAGTGCGCATAGGCCGGGGGTTCTGCGCCTAGCGCCGCCAACATATTCATCTGTCGCGGCGTATTGTTCAGATGATCGTCGCCACGTATCACGTGCGTGATTTTCATATCAAAGTCGTCAATGACGACCGTAAAATTATAGGTGGGAATGCCATCCGATCGGGCAATGATTAAATCATCGAGCTCCGCATTCCGAAAAACCACTCGACCCCGAACGTGGTCGTGAACCACCACGTCGCCGTCCACGGGATTTTTAAAACGGACAACAGGGTCAACCCCACTCCGGGGCTTCGTTCTTCCTCGACAACGACCATCGTAACGAGTTTTCTCGCCTCTGGCCTTTTGCTCAGCACGAAGTGCATCGAGTTCTTCTCTCGAACAATAGCAATGATAGGCCTTCCCGCCCTCCAACCACTGATCGATAACTTCCTTATAACGCTCAAAACGATCTGTTTGGTAGTACGGTCCCTCGTCTGCATCCAGTCCCAACCATGCCATCCCATCCAGAATCGCATCTACATTTTCCTTTGTAGACCGGGCCTGGTCCGTATCCTCGATTCGCAAAATGAACTGGCCGTCATGATGCCGGGCATATAGCCAACAGAAGAGGGCCGTGCGAACGCTGCCGATGTGCAGGACTCCGGTCGGGCTTGGGGCGAAACGGGTTCGAACTTGCATTGGCAATCTACGCAGAGTGGGCGCGGTAGTGTAGCAAATACTCCGACCCGAACAATGGTCTTACGGACATGCTCCTAGCGCACTGATCCAATTCGTGAGCAAGGATATTCCGCCAATATCAATAATATTGCTTCCGAGCGGGGGCATCCCATGTATGTCGCGCCGATTGACACGATTAACCAGAATCGACGTACCGGCATCGCCGGGCGCGATGATTCTCGCCCCGACAATACCAAGATTTCCAGAGAGCGGAATCTCATTGCAAGTGTTGGTCGCAATGAAAGAGGTGCTGTGCCGCAAATCCATATTGGACGGCGTCGGGCCAGCTGGACGATGACAACCGGAACAATTGGTATGGAGATATGACCGCGAGCGCTCTTCCAGAGTTGCACTGACATTTTGCGGGTCTGCCAGTTGCGGCAAGTTACCTGGCGGATCCGACAACGGTGCCGATAAAACGTCAATGAAATCGGCTGTCACCAGCTGATTTGCGGTAATGCCCGACGATGGATAGGTAAAGGCTCGATTGAGTTGGCTA